>CACWIL010000296.1 GCA_902760905.1 uncultured bacterium | reverse complement strand
ATATGACTTTTTAAATGAAAGAATCCTCCCTGACAGAAGAAAAGTCATATAAATTTGTAATTCTGCTTAAATTATATGACAAAAACTTGTGAAATGGGCCATTTTTTCAAGCTCGAGAGCTGATTTTAACAAGTTTTGAAGGAGAACTGTCATATAATTTAGAGAAAGTGGTGCAATTATATGACAATCAAAGAAAAAGCTTCTGTTTCCTTAGTAAAAAAGTCATATAATTTGGAGAATTCGGTGTAATTATATGACAATAGAAGAACCATCGCCTGTTTATTTGAATTGGACGTCATATAATTTGCCAATTTCATCAAAATTATATGACTTTTTATAATAATAAAGACAAAAAGTGCATCTGTAATACTTCCCTGAGAAAATGAAAATGTCTTTCCGTAGAGGCCGGCCTGTGCAGCCCGAAAAATCAATGATTGTTTACTGTTCATTCTATTCTGATTTATTCAGTTGTATATATTTTTGTATTACCTTATCGCTCCATATATGAGCTTCTATATACCTTTCCGGCCCATACTTTCCATCATCATTCCATTCCTGCGGCATACCGTATTTCTTTATTATTTCCAGAATTTCATCATACATATAGACCTTTTTCCTGTACTCTTTGCCATCGTAAACACTGTCACTGAATGTAGGCATTGAGTCACCATAAGTAAATGAAACTGTCCGCAGGTCAAATTCCTCTACCGGAATTTTAATATATCTGCACTCTTCAAACCATGTTGATAACCAGGGACTGAATTCTAAAACCATATAGTGAGGCGAATTAATCTCTATAATTCCGCCCTTTTTTGCAAATGCTTCTCGAAGCATTCGCTCGCAATTATGCCGGTATTCCACGTAATGATCATGCCTGGCCGCGCATTGAGAATGAGGGCGTTCTTTTTTTATCTTCTCAATAACATCTCTGGCTTCATCTTGAGATATAGAAGTCAGACTTCTAAATGGACCTGTTCTGGCGTCATAAAAATGATATAAAAACATAATTTAATTTTCCCAAAATCACACTATCATCCTCTGTGTACTCCATAAACAGGAGTCTTCCTCTTTCTATCATCAGTTTCTTTTTATATAATATCATTTGTATGTCAGGAATTCTTCATCTTTTGCATGAAATGCCGGAATTCGTACATGAAATGCAAGATTCTCCTGAAAATTTTGTGGTAAACTAAATATAAGACAAGACTAAATGATTTTCCAAAACAGAAGGTGATATACCAATGAATTACAATCCATCACAAGAAGAAATCAATTTTGTAAATCATGCTCTGGAAGAATTCAACAATACTGCAGTTGGGCCAGATAATCATGAACTTTTGAATATTGTGGAATATGACAGCAAAGGCAATGTGATTGCAGGTATTCTTGGTGGAACTTACTGGGGCTGGATGCATCTGGATATTCTCTGGGTTGATGAGAAATATCGTAAATCAGGAATCGGATCCAGATTATTGAAGGCGGCAGAAGAGGAAGCTGTTCGCCGAGGATGTCATTCAGTGCACGTTGATACAATGAGCTGGCAGGCACCTGATTTTTATAAGAAATATGGTTACAGAATTATTGGTGAACTTGAAAACATTCCTGAGGGAAATAAGAAGTATCATCTGGTGAAAGACTTGTGATAACAAGGATTTTGAATATAAATCCTTTTGAAAACAGAAGGCGATAAAAAAAATAGTGGAGAACAAAAATGACATTCGATGGCAGTCAAAAAGTAATTGGAAAGGGTGCTCAGGCAGAAGTGCTTTTATACTATGGATTTGCTTATAAGTTTTATAAAGAATCATATCCTGCTGAATGGATTGCTTTTGAAAAAAAGCAGCAGCAGGCTGTAAATAAGGCGGGCCTTTGTTCTGTAAAATATTACGATACAGATAATCCCCATATAATTAAGATGGATCTGGTAGAAGGAGATCAGCTGGAAAAATCCGTTTTTAAAGCTCCAGAGCAGGCCTTTGCATTACTAGCGCGGGCTTTTCGTTTTGTGCACCAGGCAGATGCCAGCAATACTAGTATTCCGCCGCTGGCTTCTACTGCAGACTTCATGCTTACAGACGAAGAAAAATCTCAAGTGCTTCCTGTAATCGAACGACTCTCCCAAAAGTACAAAAGCTGTATCTGCCATCTTGATATGCATTTTCTGAACATTATGATTCCTTCAGATGCTGAACTGCTTGCAGATAAAATCAATTACACAATCATCGACTGGATGAATGCCCGCCTTGCTCCTCCTGTTTTTGATTATGCCCGTACCTATGTGATTTTCGATGAGTTTGCAAAAGAAGCTGTGGGTTTTTATAAATTTTTTTGACGCAGTAAAAGTTTGCACTGTTTTGAGAAGTAAGGAAAAATAACCTGGCGTATCCGGAAAGTAAAAATTACAGTGCAAGACTTGTGCTAATGAATTGATAGACAGATTTTTATGAATCTATGAAGTGATTATTAATTCTACCATTACTAGAGTAGAATTCTACTCTAAAAACAAAATTTCTACCAATTCCTACGAGATGTCGGGTGACAATGCTAAAATCCTGTCCTATACTTATCATCAAGAGGTAGTGATGGACGCACAAAAAACTGGAAAACTAATTAATTTTTTAAGGTCGAAAAAAGGGATAACTCAAAAGGAGCTTGCAACCCTTATCAACGTTAGCGACAAGGCGGTGAGTAAGTGGGAACGTGGAGACGGATGTCCTGATGTTGGGATTTTGCCGCTCCTGGCTCAGGCTCTTGGAACTGATGTAGATTCCCTCTTAAATGGAGAACTTGCAAAACGTGAAATAACACCCGAAGAAGCTGAAGCCAAGCTCAAGGAACAGGGGCCTAAAATTAAAATTTATGATTTCAAAAGGCCTGATTATTTTGGTCGTAATCAGCTGCGGGATGTCTGGATTTGTTTTACGATTTTTTGTGAAAAATTAAAATCTGATTTTGCCGGTATTCGTAAGGATTTGTATTCAATACAACTCTGCTCTGTTGATCAGCTTACCAATGACGAGTTTATGCAGAGTATTCCACAACAGTCTTTCTTTTATAGTTATGATTATAACAACAATGGTTTTGCAATTGAAGTTGACCCTCAGATTGGAAAGCAGCTTCTTCGTCAGGATCTTAAAAAGTATCCTGAATTGCTGGAATGTGATGTGGAGTTTTTGCAGATTGCATATATTAACAGTTTTGCAAAACGTATGCAGGAGCTTCTTTACGAAAATACAAACAAGACAAATTCTCTGGAAGAATTTGAAAAGCCTCTGACTCAAAAAACTATGCTTCCACGATCTGCAAATGAACCGAATGGGCAGATGTGTATGCTTGTAAGTTTTGAAGTTGAAACAGACAATGGCAAAGGTTATATCAACATTCAGTTCAATTATTATTACTGTATTAATATCCTTTCAAAGTATGGCTTTTTTAATCATGATGATTTGAAGCTTCACCAGCTTACTAACATTAAGGCTAAACATTTTGATGATAACTGTTTTGTGGAATTCGGCCGCTTTATGCCAGACTCTTTTGATTTTGAAGCTGGAAGCATTTTTGTAACAGATTTGAATTATAATCAGCCACTGAATGTAGTTGTTGGAAAGGATGTAAAATACAAGGGGCAGGTTGTTGCAGTTGATGAAAATTTTGCAATCCGCATTAGTGAGATTTTACCAGAAGACAAGATTATTCATTATGATGAAGACCACTATATTGCACTCCGACTTGGCGGTCGTTATTTATCAAAGGAAGTTGAAGCTAAGGTTCAGGAAGGAACTGTTTTAGAACTTGGAGTTGAATGTGGTGCACCTCTGGACATCATTCAGGACGGAAAATGCGTAGCCCGCGGCGAAGTTGTGATTGTTGATGATACCTTTGGTGTGAGAATTATAGATTAATCGTCAGAAAAAAATATGAATTATTTTCTACGGACTTCAAAGCGCGTTTCTTCGCCCTTTGGTTTCTTTTCTTCGAGCTC
>CACWIL010000295.1 GCA_902760905.1 uncultured bacterium | reverse complement strand
TATGTTTATCTTGCTATGCCTCCACTCTTCCGTGTGCAGCTTGGAAAGAAGGAACCGGTTTACTGCTACAGCGATGCAGAAAGAGACGCAGCACTCGAAGCACTTGGCGACCAGCGCGATAAGGCAGATGTACAGCGCTACAAGGGTCTTGGTGAAATGGACGGAAAGCAGCTCTGGGAAACAACAATGGACCCGGCTCACCGCAAGATGCGCGTAGTAACAATTCCAGATGCAATGGCAGCAGACAAAATTTTCTCCGTATGTATGGGTGAAGAAGTAGAACCTCGCCGCAAGTTCATATTTTCTCCGTATGTATGGGTGAAGAAGTAGAACCTCGCCGCAAGTTCATCGAAGAAAATTCCAGTTACGCTAATCTGGATATATAATTTTCCTCGTCATTGCGAGGAGCGAAGCGACGAAGCAAACCATAATGCTTCGTTCGCTATTAAAAAAGTATATGAAAAAGTTAATTATAAATTGTATCGTACTAACAATCGTTAGTTTATTTGTTGGCTGTAAATCTATTCCTCAGGAAGCTGTAACAACTCCAGATTTTATTCAAAATTATTATGCTGTTTCCGAAGAAGATTGTAATTTTGTTTTTGAGTTTATAAATCAATCCAATAAAAACTTAAAAATTGTTTCTTTCATATCTGAACCAAAAGAAATGAATCTTAAATATAATCCACTGATTGTTTCGGATATTATTAGTGTTCGGCCAGGTGAATGTTTTGAATGCAAATATAATGCTGACAGATTGATTAAAGATTTTGGAAAAAAATACTGTGTTGGAATTCATTGTTTTGAAAAGAGCTGGCACTGGTGGTACACAATTGAAAAAGGAATGAAGTATAAGCGTGTAAGAATTATTGTTACTAATACAGATTATGAAGGCTCAACGATGCTTTATCCACCTTTCAAGTCTAACAATAAATTTACGTTTGAAGAAGTTCCTTCAGAATATAATAATCAAAATTACATTGGATATTTGATTACAAACACTCCGGATAAATATAAAAGTTTTTATGATACAAGAGTGTTTTATACAAATAAATCAAACAACTATGGCAGAGTTTCAAATCTTTTTACCTGCAGCTGTATAGAGCTGATTCAGGAGAGTTTAGATAAAGGTGATTTTTCAATAATAACTGTTGGTGACGGTTATAAGGTCCTTGGATTAAATAATGATCCTCTGGATTTGAATAATTATATTTCAAAAGAAAATGAAGCCTATGATTTCATTTACGAAATTGTTAATAATTCAAGTGACAAAATTAAAGCAGCCAATATTATATTTGATGATGAAAAGTATTCACATGTTCTCACTCTTGCCAATGACGTAGAAATTGAACCTGGAAAAAGCTTTCAGATAAAATACAATTTAGAGACACTCAAAAAAATCTATGGCCAAAACAGCATCCTTGGTCTTGATGTAAAAAAAGCTGATGACAAACAATGGCTTCGAGGCTGGGCAAATAACTTCGACCATAAAAATGATAAACACACTATAGTTGTTTCAGATGGAACTGGAGAACAAGCTCTGGATGTTTTTGACTTGTGGAAAGATTTTTCTGATTTCGAAAAAGGAGTTTTAGTTTATTAATTTGAAATACTCCGTCATTGCGAGGAGCGAAGCGACGAAGCAATCTAATTAAAGAAGCTCTTTATTGTTTATTAATTCAAAATCAACTAAACTTTCTAAAAAAGGAAGTATGCCATGGCAAAAATATTACCACCAGTTTTAGAAAGTGAAAGACTCATTTTGCGCCCTCTCTCAATTGATGACCTGCAGACAGTTTTCAAATGGACAGGTGATCCTCGTGTTAATAAATATATGATTTATCCTTTGTATAAATCTGCAGAGGATGGACGCGAATGGCTTGAATCTTTATACGAGGACGAAAAGAAGCTGGACTACGGCTTTGTCCTTAAATCAACTGGTGAGCTTATTGGCAGCGGCGGACTTTATTATCATGAAGATATTGATGTCTGGAGCATGGGCTACAATATTGCTTACGATTACTGGCATAATGGCTACACACCAGAAGCCATAACCCGTATTCTTAAATACGCTCAGGAAAAATACGGCGTTAAAGTTATGGCTGGCACTTTCGCAATAGACAACAAGGGTTCCCGCCGCGTCATGG
Organism: uncultured bacterium; assembly: GCA_902760905.1. GTDB lineage: Bacteria > Cyanobacteriota > Vampirovibrionia > Gastranaerophilales > Gastranaerophilaceae > CAG-196. The sequence goes on along the minus strand of CACWIL010000295.1, from coordinate 623 downwards.
AAAAACTTGGCATGACCTTCTACGAAGATACCGAATACTCAAAGTTAGATGGCAGCGAAACCTTTAAGGCAAAGACCTACCATAAAATATTTTAATTTCATTGCGGGGAGTAAATAAAATCACGTCATTGCGAGGAGCTTGCGACAAAGCAATCTATGAGATATTTTAGAGTACATACTTCAGATATAGCATATCTTACTCAACAACCGCGCGGTATATTCACAACAGTCGGTAAACTTGTAGATTCAAAAACCCTCACAGAAGAAGAAACTACAGAATACTGGAAGCAGCGGGAATATTTTGAAAAAGTACTTCCAGTTCCGCCATTTTACAAAGATGGAAATCCAGACCATGCAATCACATGGTTCAAAGATACAGAGCAGGGTAGGGATATCTGGAATCAGCTGACTTTTTACCGCCAGATGTGCAGCAAGTATGGGATACAGCTTTATAAAACAGAAACAGAAGAAATCCCCGGCAAAATCATTTACGAAGATGATTTTCAGATTGCGGTTATCAATCCTACAAACTACCAAGTATTAGTTACGACAGTTAAAGACTAAATCTCCAAAAAATGCTATAATAGTACAATTATTTAAGTAACTTCATTGGAGAAAACGATG
>CACWIL010000294.1 GCA_902760905.1 uncultured bacterium | reverse complement strand
GGGCTCAAACGCCGCCCCCGCAACGCCCAGGCTTTACCCGATGAGCATAGCTCATCGGTAGTTCGCTAAAAACAGTCCACTTGAAGTGCACCCCTAAAGTTGGACAAATAAGTTCAATTTTAGGAGGTGCATTTTTTATGTCTAAGTACACAAAAGAATTTAAAATGCAAATTGTTTTAGAACATGAAAAACAAGGTCTTGGCTACAAATCATTACAAAAGAAGTATGGTGTTAATCGAAGTCATATACGAGAATGGATTGCACAGTATAAACAAAACGGTAAATTTACAGAACCAACGAGATGTTTTAGTGGAGAATTTAAGCTCAAAGTATTAAACTATCAACAAGAGCATTATCTTTCGTGTTATCAAACTGCTTTGTTTTTTGGAATAACACATGCATCAACTATTAGTGCATGGAGAAAGAAATATATTACCGGTGGTAGAGAAGCTCTGTTTCAAAAACAAGGCAGTCGTACAAAAATGCCAAAGAAAAGTTTAATACCAAACAAACCAAGAGAAGAATGGACAAAAGACGAAGAACTTGCTTATCTTCGAATGGAGAATGAATACCTAAAAAAATATCTGGCCTTAGTTCAGGAAGACGACAGAAAGAAACAGCAGCAGAAAAAAGACAAAGAAAAGTCGAAGCTGTCAGAGAACTAAGGTCAAAATACAATGTTTCAGATTTAACAAAACTTACTGGTCTGCCAAGAAGTTCGTTTTATTATTCTGTTTCTCATCCAAAACAGGACAATCACAAGAAAGAACGTGAACTTGTTCAGCAGATATATCACGAGAATAAAGGTCGTTATGGCTACAGACGGATTACTTTAGAGTTCAGAAATAGAGGTTTTACAACAAACCACAAAGTAATTCAAAAACTGATGCATGAAGAAAATATCGTGTGTAAAGTTCGCCAGCACAAATACAATTCTTATAAAGGTCAGATAGGAAAAGTTGCTCCTAATCTTCTTAAACGAGATTTCAGTACAACTAAATCCAATGAAAAATGGGTTACGGATGTTACACAGTTTAATCTGTTCGGAACTAAACTTTACTTGTCTCCGATTCTTGATTTACATGACCAGTCATTGATAAGTTGGAATCTTTCTGAATGCCCAAATTATGCTCAGACAGTAGATATGCTTGAAAAAGCATTCGCCAAGATTCCTGATGGAACAAATCTGATTCTGCATTCTGATCAGGGCTGGCAGTACCAGATGTATGATTATCAGAGACGTTTGAAAGAAAAAGGAATCAGACAAAGTATGTCACGCAAAGGCAACTGTCTTGATAACTCAGTGATGGAAAACTTCTTTGGATTGTTAAAATCTGAGCTTTTATACTTACACGATTTTGAATCTGTCGAACATTTCAAAAAGGAATTGATTGAATACTTGCATTGGTACAACGAAAAGAGAATTAAGGTTAAATTAAAAGGACTGACCCCTTTACAATTTAGGAATCAGTCCTTAAAATCAGCCTAGTTAAAGTGTCCAATAATTGGGGTGCACTTCACAAGCAAACCTGCGGTTTTCATTTTTAAGGAAAGTAACAAAAAGGCATCTTGGCTTTTTACAGCAACCAACGAAAATACCTATCAGAGTGGACGAATAAATGCAATATTACAGTGTAATAAGGTATATTCAAATATGTTATTCTCTAATCTGTCTGAATACACAAACCATAAATTCTTTTTTCCACAAAGGAGCAAGAAACTAAATAATCAAAGATTAATAATCATCTTTACACATACACAAAGAATAATCAATTTCTGGATAAACAGAATCCCAATATTCTTCATGATTTTGACGACTTTGTTTCTTTTGATATTTGCTTTGGATCTTTCTTAGTTCCTGGATAATCGTTTTGTCAGAAACAATTCCTTGTAAATGAACTGTAATTCTTGTTATTCGATTGTAGACTTTAGGTGAAGCATAAATGCGATTGCTATCTATGCCACTGACATAGGAACGAAGTTGACAAACTTCCTTTTGGCAATCACGAGCAATTACTTCTGGCCTAGTCTCCAGAGTATTAAAAAAGTCCTTTAGTTTCTTTTTCATAGAAACCTCCTTAAAAATGATTTATTTTGAGTTCTGAGAACTCTTATAAACATATTAAGGATGTAAATATTATATTGATATGTATAATACAGGACAAGAGATGCTGTTTTCGTTCCCAATTTTTCTAAATACCTTTATAGTCTAATATTGGTTTTACTATACAACTACTTATTGACGAAAAAAGCGATTTTCTGATATAATCTTCTCTACATCGGGCTATTAGCTCAGCGGTTAGAGCAGAGGACTCATAATCCTTTGGTCGTTTGTTCAAATCAAACATGGCCCACTGTTACGAGGATTTCTAGTGCAAAACTGGAAATCCTTTTTTAATGTCTTTTTCCCAGAAAATGTGTTAAAATCAAGTAAAGGATAAGTTGATTCAGGATGCCATATGAAGTTTTGGAAAAACAGA
>CACWIL010000293.1 GCA_902760905.1 uncultured bacterium | reverse complement strand
ACGCTCTATACTGATGATTTCCACTTTCTGACTTACATAGAGCAGAGGTTAGGCATTGGTTATATTCCTTATTATATATAGGGGATGCGTATCAAAATTAAAACGTATCAGTATAATCAATAAATCAACTATACTGATACGTCATTTTTGTATCAACCTAACTTAAAAAGTTATTCTGAATAGTGTCTAAGGTTTAATTTTGTTGTATATTGCCACATTTTTCCACTTGGCATCATATTCAATTCTGTAATCTAATTCACGAGGATAAGTTTTACTTGTAACAATACCACCTAAGTATTCGTGAACCACTTTGGGGTCTTTGACTTGCCAAATCACTTCGCAAGTACCATTCCAAGTTATTCTTGCCAAATAAAGTGCATTAGGCTGACTCGTATCTCCTTTTATTTTCTTATCCAGTTCTTCTATGTAGTTGTACACAAAATTGCTCTCTTCTGTTGTGGGCATACCATTCATTGCAGTTTCTTTATAACTAATGACAAGTGAACAAGTCCAACCATAAAGTTTCTTATGTTTAAACTTTCTAAGGCTTGTGTTTACAACTATTATAGCAGGTTTATCTCCAGAAGAGCTTTCTACTACAGCAAATTGTTCTTCAGGAATTTTTACACCTTTGTCACCTGTTCCAGCAAAGGAGAGCAAACTCGATAATAATCCCATAGCAATTAAAATAAATCTAACCATATTCTATTTAAAAAAATTGTTCTTACCATAGTATAATAACCTATTTAGTTCGTTAAGGCTATTGAATTGATAAACCTGTTCTCCAATGCGAATGTAGCCCTCAACATCGTCAAGGGGTTCAAACAAACTTTTCATAGAAACGCCCAAAGCGTTAGCCATCTTTTGCATAGTGTCGAGTCGAGCGTTACCGTTTAGTGCACGGGTGAGGGCTGCAGGGTCAACCCCCATCTTTGCAGCAAGTTCTTTCAGTTGAATCTTCTGTTCCTTGCAGATACGTCTCACGTTCTGCGATAGTAAGTTCTCCATATTCTTCTATTTTGGGTGCAAATTTAAAGAAAATTGTCGAAATTAGCAAGGAAATTGTGGAAAATTGAAAAATAAATCAAAAAATATTTGGAAGTCTCAGAAATTATTTATATCTTTGCATTGTAAATAATTGATATTAAAATCAAAAAAGGAAAAAGAAAAAGTACAAAAACATCAAAAGAAGTAAAAGTCAAAATGAAAAAGGTAGCAATTTTCGCCAGAGTGAGTACAAGCATCCAAGACTACGAACGTCAAGTGAACGAACTGACCGCCCTCGCTGCACAAAGATTATACTTCTTGAAGTATATATTGTCAATGAATTTTATTGTGAACATAAAAAGCTTTTTTATTTGGTCATCCATTATTAAATAATTAAGTCCAAGCTATAAAAAGGATTTGGATTTTGCAAGTTTTTGAGTGATTTTTTTAGCTGTGAGATGGATTTTTAACATTAGCCGTCAAACAAATCGCTTTGATGCGACAGGTTTTGAAGGCGTTTACCTGATTTGTCGCCTATGGGAGAAGTTGTCGCTACAAGTTGGAGAAATAAATGCGAAAAAATTTGCAACTGCTCGAAATATGGCGTAACTTTGCTTCAGATTTAAGATTCACGCATAAGTTAGTTAGAGTAAGTTTTCTTTTTCATATTGGTTTTTAGTTATTGGGTTATTAATTAGTTAGTAATTGCTTAGGGCTCGCAGGGATGCGGGTCCTAAGCAACCTATAGGGTTTGCGTTCGTAAATGAGTCCGTTATCACATAAGGAACATCTCTTCCGAGCAAACATTGGGGGAGATTTTATAAAATAAATCGTGATTTGTTTGGAAGGAAAGGGAATAATTCGTATCATTGAGACATATCTCGAAGATACTTTCGCTCGAAACTCAAAATAAATCGTAATTTGTTTGGAAGTTTGCTCGCTTATTCGTATCTTTGCAGCGTGAAAGGAGAAACCAAGTAGAGCCACGATGTGCGGAACGGTGGCATCTGTGTGATGATGAGCAATTCGACCTTGCCGCTTGGTTTCCTTCACTCTTCTAAGGCCGACAGCTTCATTCTGTGTTGTTGTCGGCTTCTATTTTGACATAGCGCTTGCCGTTGAATTCCTTCTTGTCTGTACGTTTGGTGGCTGTGATGAAGTTGACAAATTTCACCACTTCGTGACTGACTTTCATCTGGTAGTTCGGGTGGACAGACGACAGTAACACCGTAACGCCGTAACACCGTAACATTTAGTGGTTTTCAAATAGAAAAAATTAATCGTATAATAATTATATTATATATATAATTATAATTATATATATAATATAATTATTATACACTTTGTTTTTCCCAAATTCGCAGATAGCAGATGTTACGGTGTTACGGCGTTATGATGCTTTAAGAGTGTGTACTACCCTAGAAAAAGTTGAATGGTTTTTAACTTAACCCTGCCATAGGTTGAATGCCTATTAGGTACCTTAATTCTTATCCCTGGCAGAAGTTGAA
>CACWIL010000292.1 GCA_902760905.1 uncultured bacterium | reverse complement strand
CTTCAGGAGAATCTCGAACTTCTGGAATACGCTCAAAATCAGGTGAATGAAGCGCGACAAAATCTCCCGGACATAATCCGCATTTCCGACGAGGATATGGACCCCAAAAACGTGATGTGGGAAAACGGCAATCCACTGGTAATCGACCTTGAATGTCTTGATTACGGAAATCCGGCTTCACATGTTCTGCAGCTTGCATTACAGTGGTCAGGAATCACAACCTGTAATCTCAAACTGAATCTTGTCAGGTCTTTTTTTGCGGGCTATCAAAAGGCCTACGACAACGACTTTCATGATTATTCAAAAATCTTCGGTCTTGCCTATACCTGGATTGAGTGGCTGGAGTATAATATCCAGAGAGCGCTCGGAGCCTGCGCAGACGAAGCAGAAAGACAGATGGGCGTAGAACAGGTTGTACAGACAATTAACAGAATTAAATATCTTCGTGAAAAAGAAGATGATATAAAAATGGGAGGATTTCAATATTGAATATCGGAATAATCGGATACGGAAGCATGGGAAAAATGCTTGCTGAAAATTTTCTGGCTGCGGGGCTTGTTGATAAAGATTCGCTGTATCTGGCAAACAGAACTTTGAGCAAACTGCAGGAAATGGAAGGCCGGGCTGTGGTTTGTGGGTCGAACGCTGAGGTTGCAGAGCAGTCAGATTTTCTTTTTCTGTGTGTAAGGCCGGCAGATATAAAAATCATTCTGGAAGAAATTTCTGATTCTGTGAAAGCTGATGCTCTTGTGGTTTCGTTGAATGGAAGCGTTTCTTTTGCTCAGCTGGAAAAAATCCTCTGTAAAAACAGAGCACTCAAAATTGCAAAAATGATTCCGAGCGTGACTGCCGAAATCAATAAATCTCAATCGCTGGTTTGTTATAACAATATGGTAGAAGATGTGGACAAAGCGGGATTGTGCGAAATCTTAAAAAGTCTTGGCGAAGTGATTGAGCTTCCGGAAAATGAAATCGGGATGGGTTCGGAACTGGTCAGCTGTATGCCTGGCTTTATTGCTTCGATTTTTGATGTAATCTGCCAGTCGGCAAAAAAACACACAGAGATTTCTTCGGAGCAGATTGTTCAAATGGTTTTGAAAACTGTTTCTGCAACAAGCGAACTGATGCTAAAAAAAGAAATGACTTTTGAGGATGTTGTTTCTCGTGTTGCAACAAAAGGCGGTATTACAGAAGAAGGTGCCAAAGTTATTTACGATGGTCTGCCAGAAGTTGCCGATCTGATGTTTGAGAAAACTCTGGAAAAGAGAAAGCAGACTACTAAGAAAGCTGAAGAGTTGTTTTAACAGGAGGATTTCAAAAATGTTAAATAAAGAATATTTGTGTCCATGTGGAACTCAACCGCTTGAAACTGAGCGTCTGTTGCTGCGGGCTTTTTCTTTTGATGATGCTGATTCGATGATGCGTAACTGGGCTGGTGATGACCAGGTTCAGGATATGTATGGCGAGCCTTCTTATAAAACACACGAAGAGATGAGAGGCCTCCTTGAAAAATATATTTCCTCTTATGAAGACGGACTTCATTTTCGCTGGGGAATTTTTGAGAAAGCGTCCGGTGAATGTATTGGACAGATTGCATATTTTCTTGTTGATCAGAAAAATCATTTTGGCGAAATTGAATACTGTGTTGGGAAAGCTTTTCAGGGACGTGGTTATGCAACTGAAGCAACAAAGGCTGTAATCAGATATGGCTTTGAGAAAATCAATTTTAATAAGGTCCAGATTTGCGTAAGACCTTCTAATCTGCCGTCTAAAAAAGTAATCGACAAATGCGGATTTACTTACGAAGGAACGTTGCGCGAATATTTTTTCCGCAACGGAAAATACGAAGACAGGATGTATCATTCTATCTTAAGAAAGGAATTCTAAAATGAATCACAAAGGAACAATCCAAATAGAAACTGAACGACTTATTTTACGACGATTCACAATTGATGATGCGCCGGCTATGTTCAAAAACTGGGCGTCGGATCCTGAAGTAACTAAGTTTATGACTTGGCCTACTCATAAGGATGTCGGTGTAAGTAAATGGGTTTTGGACAGCTGGATTCCTTCTTACGAAAAAGATGATTATTATGTCTGGGCAATAACCCTCAAGGAAAACGGTGACGAAGCTATCGGAAATATTCACGGCCTTCCTAAGGATGAAATTGAGGCTGTTGAGTTTGGTTACGCGCTTGGAAGAAAATGGTGGCATCAGGGAATTATGACAGAAGTGCTCCATGCAGTAATTGATTTTTTCTTTGAGCAGGTTGGAGTGAACAGCGTTCGTGCTTATCACGATCCCAACAATCCGAATTCGGGAAAGGTCATGAAAAAGTGCGGCATGAAATATGAAGGAACGCTTCGCAGTGCCGACAGAAATAATCAGGGCATTGTTGACCAGAGCTGGTATTCAATTTTGCGCAGCGAGTGGGAGGAAACAAAATGACAGAAACAACTATAAACAGAATCAGACAATTTATAACAGACCGCGACTGT
>CACWIL010000291.1 GCA_902760905.1 uncultured bacterium | reverse complement strand
ATGTTTAACGGTCCTTGCGCCTTTTGAGCTTCGCCGGGTTTGAAAGTAACTACGACAAATTCATTGTCATTGTTATCCTTAGAGAAAACCACACTGTCTATAACATCTTTTTCAGTACCCTTACCATCCCAGGTAGCGGAAAAATCGCCATAGTGAGCTTTTCCGTTAAGGGCCAGATTAAAAGATGTTATATTAGAATCCGCAGTAAACTGATATCCGTTATCATTAGCAAACTCAACCGGGTGATCAGGGCATTTTATGGCATAGCCAAATAAAGGAACATTAAGACCTACATAATACTCGTTTTCATGAGATTGTATATCTATTCGGAATCTTCCGCCTGCAGCTATGACGGTTACCTCTCCGGCAGCTTTATTTACACTTATATATTGTTTGCCTTCCATAATAACATAAGACCAATCTCCGTAATTGCTATCTTCAGCAAAGATCGGATACGTTTTCCCATACTCCAAATTAATCCCCAAAGCGACTTTACGATCGCCCTTTCCGATGTTCAGCGTATACTTCGCCTCTGTCGAAAAATAATTCTCAGCAGATACAGTAGCTTTTACTGTCACTGTTCCGGGCTTCTTAGCAGTTACAATACCTGTCGTAGAGTTAATGCTTGCTATCTCATCCGCATCTTCACCTTCAAGTTCATAAGAAACTGTAACACTGGCCGGCGGTTCAGGTGTACCCTTTACGTTCAAACTATTTTGGGGTAACGTTGCTCCGTATTTCCCACTTAAAGTCGAATTAGTAAAACTAGCCGACATGGAGTATTTACCGGAGATTGTATATGTAGCCTTACTCTCTGCATAATTTGCGGTTGCAGGCATAGTGGCAGTAATAGTAACTGTTCCGGCTTTCTTAAAATCAACGTCTCCGGTACTCTCATCAACCACAGCAATTTCAGGATTTGATGAAGAGTACACTATCTGTTGGGGTTCTAGAGTACTGACAGCCGGATTCACAAAAGGTTCAGAACTCGGTAAAAGAATATCTGCAGGTTCAGGTATAAGGAAACCAAAGTCTGTTCTCGTGTTTTTAACAATCCTCACCGGAATTGAAGCATATAATTCCTCCGAGTAATTATCATAATCATAATATCCTTTAGATTTGATGTAACATTCAATATTGTAATTGCCGACTTCAGTGAAAGAAGGCTCTTTGCCATTCTCATACGTTATCTCAGCATTATTATCCATAATGTCAAAGAACTCATGCGCATAATGAGGTTTAGAATCATACGCAATATCTATACAATTAATATAATGGTCTAAATAATTATAATCAGCAAAGTCAGATGGGGTTAATGCGATTGTATAATCATCTTTCCAACCATAAGCCTCCGCGCCTGGCCAAATGTACTCTTCACGTTCCTCATATCCTGTACCCGGCACCTTTACAGAAAGCTTAAATCTAATACTGCGCCAGCCTCTATTTTCTAAATAGTTTTCTAAGTTATACGCAACAGTTCCAGTACTATCAGTTGTCTTTTTACCGTTGTCACGAAAATCATTGTGATAACCCAAAGTACCATCATCACTATCTAGAACAACCTCTGCACCTTTAATAGGCTTATTAGTCATTTTATCTATTACATAGATTTCATACGGACCATCTCCCTCAACCGCAGAAACCTTTACAGCGTTAAACGGTATAAATGTAATAAGCAATACTGCAGCTAAAAAAGCAGAAAGAAACTTAAAACAATCCTTCTTAGATAAAAAACTCATATGCTATTCCCCTCCTCATAAATTCGTCTTAATTGTATATTTTATCACCTTTATTCTGAAATTTCCTTATTTCACCGGTCATTTATCTCAATCCTAGTTTCCCCGTCTCTTCCCAAAGAATCAACCCTGCCATCTTACATAATCATAAAAAACGGCAGGGCTGAATTGTTACAGTTTGAAGATCAGTAATCTTTAGGTTATAAAACTCAGATCGAAAATACCCATAATGAGCTCTTTGCCGGTGGTCATTAACCACATTAAAAAGACTACATCAATTACGATCAGCAGAAGAAAAAAGAACATAGCCAGAGTTTTGTTTCTGGATACATTTGATTCTCCTTTTTTTCCGGGTTCATTACCATATTTAGAAGGCCTCTTTTTTGCAAAAAACTTTCCAAGACCTGCTAACACACCGTTAGCGATTAGGATTCCGATTATTGCATAAATAAGTATGTTGAAGTCATTATCCAAAATCAGTACCTGCTAGTTCATTAGTATTTGTATACTCCCCCGAACCTTTGTCCGGGGGGAGTATCGATCATTTTATCTTCTTACGTGTTTTCTTCTCTTCATTACGACAATAAAGATCACAAGTGCAATTATTACAAGTAATGCAATTATTGAACCGACGAACAACGGAGTATTGGTGTAGTATCTGACGAACAGATTCGTTGTTACGTAGAAGTTGCCGACTTCAACCTCATGCTTGTTACCTGCAGCATCTGTCGCAACGATCTTTACCTTGTGAGAACCTGTTGATGCGTCAGTGA
>CACWIL010000290.1 GCA_902760905.1 uncultured bacterium | reverse complement strand
CAAAGAAAAGTCTAATGAGTTTCCGACACGGGTAGGATTTGTCGTAAGCAAAAAAATCCATAAAAGAGCAGTAAAGCGCAACAGAATAAAAAGACTTATGAGAGAAAGTTACAGACTTTTAATAAAGGAAGGTGCTGTTTCTGATAAATATATTTCATTAATCTTTGTAGCTTCATCAAAATTGTTAAACATGAACTTTAAAGAAGTAGATAATGCAATAAGAAAACTGGTGTATAAATTATGAGGGAAAAATAATGATAGACGGTATAGTCACACCTGCATTAAGAGATATTGACTATCTTGCTCCTGCTGCACCATATCCGGTAGTACCATCAGGAATTACTATTTATCAGAATACGATATATAGATATGCAATACCGACCGATGATCAGCCTACATTATTAATACCGGACTATATTCCTGATCATAACGGAAATTTTATTAATCCGGGATATTACCAGTTAGCGCTTTCTGATGACAGAGAATTTTTATACCTGATTGAATCAAAAAATCTTATAGCTGTAATTCCTGTTTTTAAAATTGCAGAGAACAAACGTGAACTGCACAAAATGTATGCCTCAAAGAAAGAGCTTACCAGAGAAGAAAAGCGTGAAAGAGCAAAGAAAAAACGCAAAGATAAAATTCAGGAAAAAATCAACCAAAAATATGCCGTAACCGGCGCAACGCCGCCACAGGAATATGAACACATGGAAGCATCTATTGATTACATAAAAGAAGGCGGATATTATTTGATAAGATACGAAAAAGGATTTATACGCGCGTGGGGAGCAATTAAACGATAGTGGTAAATTATAAAAAAGGCTTTATTTTTCTTTTAATGCGTTTTTACCTCTGAGTTCTCTGTGGAATGTTATAGCAAAGCGGTGTGCTTCATCACGGATACGCTGGATTAAATATAGTGCATTTGAGTTTCTCGGCAGAAGAATAGATTTTGATTTATGCGGAAGAAAAACTTCTTCTTCACGCTTTGCAAGAGATACAAAGTCAATATCCTTTACACCGTCTATATTAGCGGCTATTCCTTCGACTATTTGCATAACACTTGATAGCTGACCTTTTCCGCCGTCTATAATTATCAAATCAGGTTTTTCCCATTTTTGTTCACCTAATCTGCTTAAACGTCTTGTTAAAACTTCTTTCATTGATAAAAAGTCATCCGGTTTTCCTTCTGTCATGCGTACTTTAAATTTACGGTAAGCGGTTTTCTTAGGAAGTCCGTTTTGGAATACAACCATAGAAGCAACTGTATTTGTCCCCTGTATATGAGATATATCATAGCATTCAATACGGTTTGGAAAATTTTTCAGATGAAGCTTTTCTGCAATATACGAGCCGACTTCATTAAAGTCATCACGAATTTCAGCCATTTTTTTCAGGCGGGCATTATCTAAAGTGTTCTGTGCATTCTTTTTTGCAAGTTCATAAAGTTCATTGTATTTACCCCTGCCCCTGCCGTAGTTTATTGTAATTTTCTTGCCTGACATTATTTTAAGCCATTCCTGATAAAGTTCTTTTTGTCCTACTTCTTCGAGATCTTTTGATATTATTTTATCAGGGTATTCAAGTTTGAGGGTTGAATAATAATCCCTGAAAAACGTTTCAAAATACTCGGTTTTGTCAGCATTATCAACAAAATATGTGAAATCTTTTTTATCAATCAAACGTCCTTCACGAACCATCATAATTACAATTACAAGAATTCCGTCTTCGTATAGTACGGCAAGAATATCTTCGTTAAGTTTTGTATTTTCATATACAACCTTCTGGCGTTCAAGAGTTTTAACCAAATCATTATAACTGTCACGCATTTTGGCAGCTTTTTCAAACTGCTCACTTTCAGCGTACTTTGTCATTTGATTCTTAATCTCGTTTAAAAGCTCAGTCTGTTTTCCGCTCAAAAACAATTCTACCTGACCTATAAGTTTTTGATATTCGTCTGGTGTAACTTTCCCCTGACAAGGTGCAAGGCATTTCCCAATATGATAATACAGGCATGGACGGTTTGAAAATTTTGGCTGTTTGCACTGCTTTAAAGGAAATATTTTCTTTAAAAAATCTAATGTTGCATACATTGCACCTACATCTGTATAAGGTCCATAGAATCTCCCTTTATCGGGGTTAAGATTTTTTTTTCTGACAACCTGAATACGGGGAAAATCCTCATCCGTAATCAAAAAATAAGGATACTTTTTGTCATCTTTTAAAAGAATATTATATCTGGGTTTATGTTTCTTGATTAAATGGGATTCTAAAATAAGAGCTTCCACTTCAGAATCTGTTATTATATATTCCATTCTCTCTATCTGAGATACAAGAACAGTAACCTTTACGCTGTCGTGCTTTTTGTGAAAATAACTGTAAACTCTGCGTTTAAGGTTTTTTGCTTTTCCGACATAAATAATCTCATTGTCTTTGTTGTAATACAGATAACAACCCGGTTGTGTCGGAACTAATTTAATTGTTTCCAAAAGCTCATTATTCATAAAAACATTATATCATATTAATTAATGTCAAAAATTTCTTATATTTTACTAAAATTATAGGTTGGCATTACTATGCCAACAAAAATATTATTGTCGGTTTAGTAAAACCGACCTATAAACTTTTTTACGCTTTTTACCTTCGGTCAAATCCGAATTATCAATGTTAATATTTCGTGAATTATACAATAAGTTTTTGTCGGGTTAAAACCCGACCTATAAACTAAAAGATAATATTTCGTATATGGTTTCATATATGAGGAAATTTTAGGGGTAAATAAAAATGCAAGTACAAAGAATTCAAAACAACAACGCAAAAATATTTATTTACCGGTTTTAATGCGAATATGATAAGAACTATAGCCGGTACGGCGAGAATTGCAACAAAAATAATAAAAGATGGTTCAAATTCGGGTCGTGACAAATATTGCCAAAAATTAGAAGATAAATTGTATAATCGTCTTAAAAAATATAAACGGACACAATTTGATTATATTGGTAAAAATGTTCATGAAATCTTACCGACCAAACTCATTCAGGTTGAAAAGCTTCCTGAAACTTTTGAAAATTGTAACGGAGTTGTTTCTCTTGCTCAAGAAGTTGAAAAAACTGTACCTGCTGATATTGTTGGTTATATTGTTGGTTTTAATAAAGACGGTAAAAAAAACCAGTTCGGAGGGGTTAAAATGGAAGTATTGATGCACGAAATGCATCACTTGTTTAATTATTTAACTCACCCAAAAGTTCCAAACAGAATTTATAAAGTTTCTAAAATTTCATCTAAAATTAATTTCGAAAAATTTTTTGTGGAGAATTTTCAGTCGACTATGCCACCTAAAAAATGTAAAGAGGCTACAAAGAAATTATTAAAACGTGAAGAAAAACATAAAATTGATATACTCCAATATTTTCGGTATAAACTTATTGATGAAATAGGTGCGTACCGCTCAGGTGAACATTATTCGAATTTATACAGTTCAAAATCAAAAGAATGTTCTCAAAGCAATATAGATGCTATGCAATTGGAAACTAAACTCAATGATGTGACAGCAATACTTAAGAAAACTTTGAAAACTGAACG
>CACWIL010000289.1 GCA_902760905.1 uncultured bacterium | reverse complement strand
CAAGGCTTCTATGGCTGTTGCAAAAAATCCTGGTAAACAATATAACCCGATTTTAATTTACGGTGGATCTGGTCTTGGAAAAACTCACCTTATGCAGGCTATTGGTAATTACATTTACAGTAATGGTGATGACAAACTTAAGATTTATTATGGCTCTGCAGAAAGCTTTACAAACGAATTTACAAACTCTTTAACTTCTAAAAAGACTACTCAATTCATAAATAAATTCCGAAACCTTGATGTTCTTTTGCTTGATGACATTCACTTTCTTGATAACAAAAAGGGTATTCAGGAAGAGCTTTTCCATACGTTTAATGCGCTTCACGAAAAGCAGGCACAGATGGTTTTTACCTGCGACCGTCCTATAAAAGAAATTAAAAATATGACTGATCGTCTTGTAAGCAGACTTTCAAACGGATTGTGTATTGATATTACAATTCCAAATTATGAGACACGCGTTGCCATCTTAAAAAAGAAGCTGCAGCTTTTTGGTAAAAAACTTGATACAGAAATTATTGATTACATTGCTAAAAATGTTGAAACAAACGTTCGCGAACTTGAAGCAGCTTTAAAACAGATTCTTGCTTATGCAGATATTATTGAGCAGGAACCAACTTTGGAAATGGCAAAAAATCAGCTTAAGGATATTTTGAATTCTAACTCTACACAAAATATTTCTCTAGACATTATTCAAAAGGTTATTGCTGATAATTATCAAATTTCAATTTCTGATCTTAAGAGTAAAAAGCGCGATAAGAAATATGTATTCCCTCGTCAGGTTGCAATTTATATTGCACGCGAGCTTACCGAAATTTCTTATTCTGAACTTGGTAATGAGTTTGGTGGTAAGGATCATTCAACAATTATGCATGCTTATGACAAAATTGCAGAAAGCATTAAGCTTGATTCAAGTCTTGAAGCTAAAATAAATATTATGATGAGGGAAATTAAAGAGTATAAGAAATAATTTTATTTAAAATGTTGAAAAAGTGTTGTATAATTGTGGATAAATCAAGTTATGTCAAAAATGATGTGGAAAAGTGGATAACTTGTGAATTGAAAATCACTTTTTATAAACTTCGTAAATCGTGATAATATAAAGAAATAAGTCACTTTTACACATAATCAACATAACCTAATACTACTACTATTAAATTTAAATTTATAATATAAATAAAGAACCGTATAAAATGTGGCAAAAAAAGTTTGCTATCATCATATAGGAGAAATAAAAAAATGAAATTTACATTCGACAGAGATGCAATGATCAAGGAAATTTCTATTGCACAGGAAATTATAACTAACAAAAGTCCAGTTACAATTCTTTCTAATATTTTAATTATTGCAGAGAACAATATGCTCACAATTAAAGCAACTGATTCTACTGTAAAATTTACAACTACTATTCCGGTTGATATTCAGGAAGAAGGACGCACAACAATTTACTGTGATAAGTTCATGAGTATTATTTCTTCTTTGCCTTCTGGTGATATTGAGTTCATCAAAGAAGATATTGCAGTAACAATCAAACCAATTTCTAAGCGTGTAAAGTTCCAGCTTAAGAGTCAGGCAAGCGATAAGTTCCCTGAGCTTGGATCTTCAGAAAACGTTCCATTCTTTGAACTTCCTGCAAAAGAATTTAAAGAGATGATTCGTCATACAATTTTTGCAGTTTTCAAAGATGTTAAAGATATTAAGAGCCGCAGCTTCATGACTGGTGTTTACTTTGAAAAAGAAGGCGACACTCTTACAATGGTTGCAACAAACGGAAACAGACTTTCCTGCATTTCTAAAACTGCAACAAATGTTCCTGATTTTCCACCAGCAAATATCCCAACAAAAATTCTTTCATGCGTTCTTAAAAATCTTTCGGACGAAGGCAATGTAAATGTTGCTGTAGTTGATAATTCAATTTTCATTAAATTTGCAAATTTTGAATTTTCTTCAAGCTTGATTGACGGACGATTCCCTAACTATAAAAAAGTTATTCCTGAAAATCTTACAACTAAGTTCCAGGTTAACAAGTCAGATTTGGAATCGGCTCTCAAGCGTATTACTATCATGGCAGATAAAGAAATCTATAGAGTAATTTTCAGAATCAGTTCTGGAGTTCTTAAATTGATTTCGCCAGAAACAGATAGTGGTGCTGCAGAAGAAGAGATCCCATGTCGTTACGACGGACAGACAATTACAATGGCTATGAACTTTGTTTATGTAACAGAGCCTCTCAAGGTTATTGAATCAGAAAACGTTGTTGTTGAATTCAATGTTGATGAGAACCGCGAAGACGAAGGTGTTGTTACTAAAGCTGTAATTATTCGCTCTGAACCTGCAGGCGATTACCAGCACGTTGTAATGCCATTGAAGGGCTAGAATGCCGTTTTTATTTCAAACATTTTATAATTTCCGCAATCTTAAAAATGACACGTTAGATTTGTCTAACAAAGAAATTTATTTTGTCGGCGAAAACGGTCAGGGAAAAAGTAACATTCTGGAATCGCTTTATTATGCTGCTTA
>CACWIL010000288.1 GCA_902760905.1 uncultured bacterium | reverse complement strand
GATTTATTAAATACTATTATAAAAAAGATACTAATATTCGAAAAAGAACCTCAAAAAATCGGGTTATCTCAATTTAAATCTGAACCAGCGGACAGAGAACCGCAGGGACCTTCTATAAGAAAAAAGGATGTTAAGCTCTCGGATTTAATGCGCAGAGCAGGTTAGTTAAACCTTATTTATATAGTTATCTTGTTTTACAGAGAGCAAGAAAGTATTTATTTTTGATTTGATATTCCCTCTTGCAAATTTTTTTAAATTCTATTAAGATATATGTATTAATATTAAGAAATTCAAATTTTTGAAAATTTGATTTAAACGTAACTAATAGTATTTTGGAAATAAAGGTGGTAGCATGGCAGAGAATGAAGAATTAGAGACAGCCGAATCTGAGGCTAAGCAAAAGATATTGGTAGCTGATGATGAAGCTAGTATAAGACGTATATTAGAAACACGTTTAAAGATGGTCGGATACGATGTTGTAACCGCTGAAGACGGTGAAGAAGCCGTCGAAGTCTTTAATAAAACAAATCCGGATTTGGTAGTACTAGATGTCATGATGCCAAAAATGGATGGTTATGGAGTAACAAGAGAGATAAGAAGAACATCTGATATTCCTATTATAATATTGACTGCACTTGGAGATGTATCAGAAAGAATTACCGGCTTGGAACTTGGAGCTGATGATTATGTAATTAAGCCATTCAGCCCAAAAGAGCTTGAAGCACGTGTAAAAGCAGTTTTGAGAAGAACTATCAGTAAGGATGTAATAATTCCTGCTTCCGGTTCTGCAGTAGCTTCAACAGCAAGCGGCAAAAACAGTAAGAATATTATTACAACCGGTGCAATAAAAATTGATACTGCAAGAAGACAAGTATTCAGAAAAAATGAAAGAATCAGATTGACAGGTATGGAGTTCAGCTTACTCGAACTTTTGGTAAATAATTCAGGTCAGGCATATTCAAGAAATGAAATATTACAGCACGTATGGTCTTATCCTGCTGATCACAGAATTGATACACGTGTAGTAGATGTACATATTTCACGTTTACGTTCTAAACTTGAGGCTGATCCGACAAATCCTGAGCTTATATTAACAGCAAGAGGTGTTGGATATATGTTCCAGAGAATAAATTAGGATACGATAAGTAAAATTTGTTAAAGATATAAAGAAGAGGTTTATAAGAGCCTCTTTTTTATTGTTATTGTAATAAATGAAAGACGAATCTCAATAACTTTACTTGATTTTTAAGTTTGATTTGATGTACTTAATTTGTTGACTATATGGCGAGTATCGTCAAGCGGTTAAGACCTCGGATTGTGGTTCCGATATGCGTGGGTTCGAGCGGATTTTGGCAAAGCTGGAGTGAAGTGTTAACGAAACGAAACGCCGTCACAGTGAGAAAACTGTAATGAGTGGCTATTTATCGTAAGAGAAATAAAACGAATGAAAGTTTACGAACTGCCAATAATCCAAGACAATCCCACTACTTGTCCCATAAAAAACCTCGTTAAATGAGGTCTTTTTATGTATTTGTTGCAAAAAATTACACCCTACTGACTTACAGATTTTTAAAAATATTAATAAAACTTAATATAAAATATTAATTTGTTAAGTTTTGTAAATATTAATTTTCTTCATTATGACTTAATTCCAAGCTTTTTTATAAATGATGAGTTATTTTATATGAAATTTTTTCTAAAGTTTTAAACAAAAATGCCGTTATATATAATGATTTTATATTTACAGTATTAAAAGGAGTAGTATATGAGTTTCATAGGTAAAAAAGATTTTTTCTTTGATAAACCGTTAATGCGTTTTTTTAATAATTTAAATCCTAAAAATGATTCTGAAATATCAGAAACAACTGAAAAAGCCGAAACTACTCCTTCTCCAGTGAAAGATGAACCGGCACCATATCAGGAAGGTGTATTATTACACGAGATTCCTAATTATTTATTGTCTGATGGTGTACAAATTCATACTCATAGGATTCCTGTCGAGCTTGATATTATTCCGGAGGTTATAGACAGAGGTTTTCCAAATTTGCATTTACGGGACAAATCTGATGAGATCAATGAACCTGCTGTTATGCCTGAACCTGAACAAATGAGGGATGTTAACCCATTTAATGAACAGGAAGTAAACACAGATACAAGTTCAACAACCGTTCCGGAAGTAAAAACCGACACAAACTCAGCATCAGAACCGGAAGTAAAAACAGATGCCAATCCTGAACCCGCACCTGAACCCGCACCTGAACCCGCACCTGAACCAAAAGTAACTGAAACAGAAACATCAACAAAAAAAGCAATGGATGGTTTATTTGATGTATATCAAACTGAACATTCAAAAACAACAGAATATCCGGATAAAACGATTGTAGAAGTTTGGACTACAAATGAAGGAAGATATGATAAAAATTATCATTCAGAAACATATACCAGAACTGAAACATATAAAGATGATAATGGCAATATGGTTACAGTAGTTCATACAGAAAATTCAACTACACAAAAAGAAACTACATATAATTTT
>CACWIL010000287.1 GCA_902760905.1 uncultured bacterium | reverse complement strand
ATTGTAAATGCTGTTTTAAGCTCACTCAGTATAAACGAAGGTAATAATATATACATTGGAACATCGTCTTTAGTTTTTGGTTTTTCAATTTTTGCCATTCTGACAAACAGTGCAAGTTCCTTTTCGTGTGTTTGTTTGAACATAAACTTTCTTATTGGTATTATACCTCTGTCAAGTGCAGCCTGTTGCGTAATTTGATTTTTCATGTATGGCTGCAAAGCTGTTTCATTTATTTCATTAAATACCGGAGCCATTATAAAAAATGTTAAAATTAATGCCAAGCTTGTAATAACCTGGTTCGGAGGTAAGTTGCCTGCACCTATGGCTTGTCTTGTTAATGAAAGTACAACAACAAGCCTGATAAAACTGGTTGCCATAATAAATATACTTGGTGCTAATGTCAGAATTGTTAACCAAATCAATATTTGCAGACCGTTTGAAAATTCCTGAGGAGTATTTAATGTCTGCATTCCGATATTAATATTAGGGAATGTCATAGCTGCCTGAACAGGTTCAAACAGTCCTGACAATGCTAAGAATAAACCAATTATTCCGTATTTTTTTATATTCATAATTATTCCTTATCTGAAAATTATACTCTCTCCCACATATATACTAACAAATTTACTTTAATCATGGCAAATTTGCCGTTATTGTTAAGTTTTTATAAGGAACAAATACTACAGTTTTATGAGTTTAGTTTTTTCTTTGCTTGTTTTGCACGTTCTTTCGCTTTTTTTTGCATTTGTTTATTATGTTTTTTTAATTCTTTTTTTGTTCTCGGTTTTGCAATTAAATCTGAATTGTTGTTTGAAATTGTGTAAGGTTTATTTGCCTGTTTTTCAGCTTTTTTTGCTTGCTTTTTATTAAGTTTGGCTTGTTTTTTATCAATTTTTGCCTGTTTTTTAGCATTCTTTTTATCCAGCTTTGCCGCTTTTTTATCCGCTTTTGCCTGGATTTTTGCCTGTTTTACATTATCTTTTTGTTTTTGCTTTTTAGCTTTTATTTCTTTTTTTAATTCTTTTTTTGTTCTGGGTTCTGCAATATAATCGTTTTTATCGTTTGCTATTTCATAAGAATCACTTTTGTTTTTTTTGTGTCTTGTATTCTTAACATTATTATTTTTATCTTGAACTGGAACAGGTGCTATTATATTGCTCTGTAGCTTTGTCTGGTTTGTTTTTTCTTTTACTGCTCCAGGTTCTTCTTGCTTAATTTCCGTACTGTTATTCTTATTAGTTGGTACAGATGCTAATCCTTTTTCTTGTGTATTGTCTGCAGCAATATCATTTGTTTCTTGTTTCTCAGCTGTTACTTTTTCTTCTTTGGCATACACATTATTTTCAAAAGTTTGAGCTGTATTTTTATTTTCTTCTGCAATTTCTTTATTTATTTTTTCTTCATCTGCTGCTTCTTTGGTTGTTGATTCTTCTTTTTTCGATTCTTCAGCTGATGCTTCTGTTATTTCTTGTTTATTTTGGTTAGATATTTCATCTGGAGTTTCTTTTGATGATATTTCTTCTTCAATTTTTTCTGATTTTGGTTTTTCTACTACATCTGCTGCACTTATACATTTGTCAATATCTTTTGTAATCAATTCCGGGATTTCTAATTTCTTAACTTTTGATATAAGATTTTTTCTGTTTTTTTCAATAGCTTTCTTTATTGATTCGATTTGTAATGTAGTTGTAGCCGTATATCTTCTTGCATATTGTATTGCAATAGAACCGCATTTTTTTGATTTTTCATATTTGAAAACATTAAACTCAATAACTACCGGCATTGTGTGATCTGAAATCATTATAAAATCAATCATAGCAGTGTTCTTTTTGTCGTCGAAAGTTAGAGAACTCGGAACATGCATGCTGCCAAGATAGGCTTTAAAATCTCTAATTCTGTCTATAGGAGAATACGCATTGGGAAAATGATGAACTGCAACAAGTTCAGACCATATATTGTATGTATCACCTTTTTTATAATATTCATTAAGATATCCGCCGAAGTCTTTGTTTTTTACACTGTACAATAAGTTAAACTTAGTACCGTTAAAACGAATACTGTAATTTTTGTCATTTCTTTCAGCTAATACTATATTTATATTTAATAAAATTAAAATTAGAAGTACAAAAATCTTTTTCATAGCTATTCTCCCATATAAGAGAATATCATATACAAAAATATTTGTACAATTTTAAAATTATGCGTAAGCCCTTGCGAGAAGTTCCGCAGGCTCACCTATTGCAGTGCTGTATTCTACAAAATCATTATCAGATGTAAAATATTGGCGCAATGCAGTACGGTTTGTTATTTTTTCATAACAAACAAACGAATCCACAGTATCCTTCAAGTATCCCGCAAATATCCTTTGTTTATGGGATAATTGGTAATCCTTTAAATTTTTGACGATATACATATCACTAATATTATATATCAGTTTTATATAAATTTAAACCCATATATTAAAAAAGTTTACATTGTAAAATTTAATATTTTAATTTCATTAGTTCTGTATATTCATTGTATTTGTTATCAATTTTTTC
>CACWIL010000286.1 GCA_902760905.1 uncultured bacterium | reverse complement strand
TTATTAATGGAATTATCCCTTTAGCCAGATCAGATAAAGCATCTACTGTAAAGAAACCAGTTCCACGATCATAAATTAAGGAATGTTGTAATAGAGGTATTAAAAGATTTTTATCGATCTCATCATTTTGAGTTCTATATATTCGCTTAAATTTAAATTGTTCAAACATTTTTTTAGAAAGACTATTGGATCAAATTATAACACCAGATATTACAAATTTACAGATCTATTTTAATTAAATTTCTTCATCAATTTTATAACATAGCCATAATCTTTTTTTGTACAGCCCACCTAAAAGTTGTCTTTATAATTCAATACTGTTACATAACTTCTTAAAAGCTCCCCAAACAATTAGTTGAGGAAAAATAACCAATACTGAAAAGCTTTCTAGTTTTTTGGCAATTTCATGAAAAGCTCCAGAAAATGAATTATTTGCTATACATAACGCAACAAGCAGACCTACCATAAAAAAACAAATATGAATAAAACCTGTAAACTTAGCAGTTCTACATAAAGGCTTTGAACTCTCAAGCAATATCTTGATTTCATTTTCATATTCTTTTCTTACTTCCAATTGACAATTTATTTTACCTATTGCCACAAATTCTGCATGAGAAATATACAATAATGAAATAAGACAAAGACAGATAATGGTATAACCCACAATATAATTACCCTCACACAAGGTGGTTCCAATTATTGATGTAATACCATACATATTCTTTCCTATCAGAATTAATTCACTGCGTAAAAGTGCAACCATTAAACCTACTGATAATAATCCAAAATAAGTACAGAGTTTTCTGAAAACACAAATATTTTTCTCATTTGCAAGGAAGAAAATCAAAATGCTAAACAGTAAAACAAAGATTTCTGCTCCAAGAAGAATACTTTCTGGTAAAACTATTAGCGTTGCTAAGATCAAAAATATACTAACAGTCAAAAAGTTTGATAATAATTCTTTCATATTTCTATTCTCTCCCCTTGCTTCTATTTTCTATTATATTTGACAAGTCTGAATAAACAGGTGGATTTTGCCCTTCAACCCCTGCAGGCCCTTCTGGATTATAAGCAGTTCCCTTCAAATACTTCGAATCTGCCTTATCTGAAGTGACATAATTATCGTATGGGATTTCTGGATTATCTTCTTGTATTGTAATTGGGCTATAAACTCCGTCTTTCCGATTTAGCGGCTTTTCTTTTATAGAGACATAAGATATTTCGCCAATAGAGTTTTTTTCAACATCAATTGTATTTTGAACTCTATTTATTTTGGCAATAGTAATTGCCTGTAACAAACAGATCACAGCAAATACAAATCCTTGTACTATATTTCTTTTAATCATTCCACTCCTCCTCTGGAAGTCTCATAAGTGCATTCCTCTTTCTGATGGTCTTACTAGCGATATGCGTAGAATTCTCTATCACGATGCTTAAACTGCTTAGCTTCGAATACATATGATTTAAGATGGCTTACATGATAAAATCCACAATCTTTGCAGTAATATTTTCTTGTAGGTTTATATTTCTTTCCTACGCCCCAGCTGTTGTAATTATGGCGTTTACATGCGTTTACAATGGTTCCAGCTTCCCTTTCGGTATAGCAAATTTTGCGCTCCTGGAAACAAATAATGTCATTCTGATTCTGGTCTTTCATATCAATCCTCCTGATACTATAACTAGTACCAGAAGGATGAGGAGTTGATATTTTTTTGGAAAAAAATTTGATTATTTTTTATTCGTCGTCTGATTCAGTTGAATCTTCATCATCATCCGGATTTTCAGAAGTTGCACTTTCTATTCGTGGCATCTCCGAAGAATTCTCGCCATCTAACCAAGACAACAGATAGTCAAGGAATGGATTTTCATTCTCTGAGTCATCAATTGTAAATTTAATCTGTCTAGGGACAAGTACTTTTTCTTTTCTTTGTAACAACGAATAAATATCCTCTACTAAGTCAATAAAGCGTTTCATTTCTGAATTAAATGGTGAAAAAATATTTCTATACTCATCTCCAAAATTACGCGCCATAATTAAATTACATAATAATTCGAGATAATACCTTGTTGGATTCAGAACTCGATTTGTTAATTCACAATCCCTGATATTTGATAATTCGTTAACCAATTTCAAATATATCTTATCCAAAATCAAAGAGATTTTTTCAGGAGATATCTCTCTAAGCAGGTTTTCTCCTCTCCAAAGAGAAATACATAACGCCTGCAATTTAAAAGAAACTAAGTATTCGTTTTCGATATTGAGTGTTAACAACCAATCAAAGAATTCTTTTTGTTTATCAGTTTCTGCATTACCAATAAAATAAGCAACTTCAAACAATTGTTGCTCTAATACTCTCCAATAAGTATTTTCAAAATCCAATTCCTCAAAAAAGTTTATATCAAGCCATTTCGCTGTTATCTCTATTGCATCCTTATGCATTAAACATGCTTGCAAAAGTAGTTCATCCCAAAGCACTGACTGTTGATAAATGTTGTCATTATTTAGTAATACTTCTATTACTTTCTTTGCATTATTCATAGCATTTATAAATTCTTCA
>CACWIL010000285.1 GCA_902760905.1 uncultured bacterium | reverse complement strand
TAATTAAAGCCTTAACATCAGAAGGATCAGTTCTGCCGCAAAGTCCCATAGCCATCAAAGCACCAGTCAAAGCCCCGCAAACACTTCCGCTCTTCATTCCGGCCCCAAAATTTGCAGCTACATTAAAAGCCACCTTATCATCCAGCCCCGTAGCCCCTTTTAAAGCCATCAAAACCGACTGCGCACAATTATGATGCGGCTCCACAATCGCCCTGATTTCCTCTGCTCTTTCAAGATATTTACTCATAGACACTCCTTTGAGAATATTATAACCCAAATATTTCAAAAAGGAAGGTCTATGTAGATATTAAAAGATTATTGCCTTACAAGATAACCTGTAGACTCGCAAACTGCAGCGTTAAGTGCGGATTGAGTTGCGTCTATATCACGTTGATAGATTCCATCTTCGGAATACTTTTTCCATCCTGTAAGATAATTACTATTAAAAGATATATTTGCTTTAAAACTTGTATCACAGAAAGTTCTACTACAAATTTTGGTAACATTATACGGAATTACATAACTTGTTTTATTCAATTTGGCAGGACAGGCAACAATTGTTTTTCCATCTTTAGAATAAAGCATACCGTCTTTCATCATAAAACTTGTATTCGAAGAACTTACTGACATAGACTCAAGACTGCTACAATTGGAAATGAAATTTATTCCTATCGTGTTAACACCAGCAGGTATTGTAAGAGTTTTTAATTTCGAACACCATATCGCAAAATCTCCTATCTCTGTTAAAGTAGCAGGGAGAGAAAGAGATGTTATCGCACTACATCCTTCAAGACATCTTTCTTCCATTTTCTTTACACCACTACAGATAGTAAGGCTTGTAAGAACAGAATTATTATTAAATGCATGTTCTCCTATGGTTTCTGTACCGCTACGCACAGTATAACTTGTATCTTCTTTTTTACCCGGATACCACACAAGAGTTTTACCATTTTTACTATAAAGAACACCATTTACACTCATAAAAGAAGTATTATCAGATGCTACATTTATTTCTTTTAAATTACTTCCGGAAAAATCATTTAATACAACAGAAGAACAAGAAGCGGGGAGAGTAATTTTGGTATATAGAGATCCCATACCCCCTCTTTCCTGATACTTTGTAAAGGATGATTCTGAAAAATCAAGCTCAACAAATTTTGAAGTCAAATTCTTTTCATACATATAGTCTGCAAAGGTTTGAAAATTACTTACTGATGAAATTTGAAGCTTTATCGGCGTTTCTGCTGTGTTATTTGGAAGATTATTATAATAATTTTTAAAACTTTCAGTTTCAGCTGAAAATGAAACATAATTCGAAATAATTTTACCTTCGGCACTAATAGCATAATAAGTTGAATCCTTCAAAGCAAAACGTCCTGCAACATTTGCCAGCGTTGGGTTAGTTACATCTTGTGCCATTTCTACAACTTTAGTTCCTGTAGAATATGAACTTGGAGTAAATGAAAAAACAAATTCGGTACCATCAAGTGAGCCTGCAACCTGTATTGGAGAATCACATTTAACCTTATTGCCGGAATAAATACCTGGTGAACCGCTTACCTTAAAAGTTGAACTGTCTGTGTTATATATACCATCACCAATACCAGAACTATTAACGTTTACTGCCCCTTGAGCCCCTATGGCACCACCTTTTAGCCAAAGAGTACCATCATTATAAATTCCCCCAGCGCCAGAAGCTCCATTACCTATTACCCTTCCACCACTTATAATTACAGTTCCAACAGAGTAAATGCCTCCTCCATTCGAAGCAGCATATATTGCCTTATTATACGCTACATCTCCTGAATTAATTTTTACAGTCGCAGATGAAGTAACATAAATTCCACCACCACCATTCGAAGAACTACCTTCGGAATAATTATATACAACACCTCTTCCATCATTCAATGAACTTGTTTTATTATCGGAAGGTTCAGAATAACCAAGCCAGAGAGTAGAATAAGAATCACAATATACGCCACCTCCTTTACTCCCTGCTTTATTTGAATGATAATTATCTTGACTATCAGCGATTGTTGTAGTTGTTGATCCTATAATTGCAGTACCCGCCATACACAAATCTGCATAATATAAATAAACTCCTCCACCATTACTTGTTGTAGTATTGTTACTAATCTGTGAACCACTTTCCATTATTAAAACACCATTGTTATTGGTTCCTGAACTACCCGCAAAATAAATTCCTCCACCATTAGTTGCAGAATTACCTGTTACAAGCGCTCCTGTTTTTAGCGTAAGTCTTGCTTTTGCATGAGACACATAAATTCCTCCTCCAGCATTATTAGAACCTCCAGTAATCTGAATGTCTTGTATAGAAAATGGAGCCGTATTATTAATTTTTAAAGCACATCCAGAAGAAGGATTTATAATGTCTTTAGAATTACCTGTTACTCCTTTGAGCAATATAGATTTTGCCAGACCTGTTCCATTAGTTGAATTTGCCGCTGAAATTGTTTGAGATTGTGTAAGTTTACCAGACAAGTTAATTTTAAAATTAAGCGAAGAATCCCAGCATTTTTCAACCGCTTTTTGTAAAGAAG
>CACWIL010000284.1:2597-2997 GCA_902760905.1 uncultured bacterium | reverse complement strand
CAGGATTTGGCGGATGTTTTGGTAAAGATGGGTGCAAAAATTTCAGGTGCGGGAACAAGAATAATAACAATAGAAGGTGTTGATAAGCTGCACGGTTTTGAACATGATGTTATTCCCGACAGAATAGAAGCTGCAACTTATATGATAGCCGCATTGATGACTAAAGGTGAAATTAAGTTAACAAAAGTTAATCCGAAACATTTGGAACTTGTAATAGAAAAACTTATTGAAGCGGGTGCGGATATAAAAATAAAAGACGACACTTTAACCGTAAAGTGGAAAAAAGAGATTAAACCGATTAATATAAAAACAGAAGTTTATCCGGGTTTTCCGACGGATATTCAAGCTCAATGGATGGCGCTTATGGCTCTTGCCAAAGGAAATTCCATTATAGAAGAAA
>CACWIL010000284.1:0-2561 GCA_902760905.1 uncultured bacterium | reverse complement strand
TTGCGAATTGCAGAGATTGGGTGCAAACTTGAAAATAGAAGGCAGACAAGTTTCCATTCACGGTGTAAAAGAACTTTCGGGAGCACCTGTTATGGTTTCGGATTTAAGAGCGGGTGCAGCCCTTGTTTTAGCGGGTCTTTGTGCTAAAGGAAAAACGGAAATTTCGAGAATTTATCACCTTGACAGAGGATATGAAGCATTAGAAAAAAAATTCAGAAAACTTGGTGCAAATATAAAAAGAGTAAAATAGTTTATATAGGGGGATGTCATGACAGAAAATGAAAGCAAAGAGTGGGAAATAAAAGATCCCAATGCTCCAGATAATACTCCACAAGAAAAACAACCGGAAGTAAACAATGAACCGCCGAAAAGTGTGCAAGACAGCATTGCAAATGCTGTTCAACAATATTCTTCTTTTCAGGATCAAATAAATAATACCGCTTTTAACAAAAAGAAGACTAAAGAGCCAAAGCAAGGCAGAACTAAAAAAAGAGGATTTTTTTCAGGATTTATAGTTTCTGTTATTACACTTGTTTTTCTTTTTGTTCTTCTGTGCATAGCAATTACATATATGGTACAACCGGAAGTAGATGCGGAAGCTGAAGATATAGTGAATACTATCGAAAAACTCGAAACGGCTTATTATACTACTTTCAACAGTTTTCTTTTTATTAAACCGACAAGTTATGATAAAACATTAGATATTGACATATCAACTTCAAAATATTTTACGGCTTTTGAAGTTGTTCCTAAAAAAAGTGACGATAAAGAAACAGAAAAATGTGAGATAAATTTATACGGAGCTAAAGGAATATTTTCAATAGCATTCTGTTATTTAAAATCTTTTATCAGTGAATATATACC
The DNA here is from genome assembly GCA_902760905.1 of uncultured bacterium. Classification (GTDB taxonomy): domain Bacteria; phylum Cyanobacteriota; class Vampirovibrionia; order Gastranaerophilales; family Gastranaerophilaceae; genus CAG-196. Next base: position 1,697 of record CACWIL010000284.1, on the reverse strand, counting down.
ATTGGAGTAAATTCAAATTTTTGCTAAAATTATGAGATAGGTTTTATCGGAGGTTTTTACATGAAAAAATATGTTGTTCTTTTATTATTATTTATTTCTGCAAGTTGTGCATATGCAATAGATTTAGTTCCTAAAGTGTCTTTATGCTTACCTGGAACTTTCAGAAGCGACTATGAAGTAGATATTGCCGCCAATGTAGGTGTTGAGGGCAGATATGCTTTCAGTAATCATTTCTCCGCAACATTTGGTGTTGATTGGTTAATAAACAGAAATGTAAGTATGGGATTAAAAGCTTCCCGTGATCCCGAATTTGATAAGGGAAATTATAACAATACAAAATTTACAATGGTGCCTGTATATGTCGGTTTAATGTGGTTTCCTTTCGGAAATCTCGGAGAATACAGACCTTATCTGAGACTTGAAGGCGGATACAACGTATATTGTGCTCTGTCCAACGGCAGCGGAGCAACACCCGGATATTATGTAGCCGGCGGGTTCGGATTTGAATTGTACGACAGATTTATTTTTGAATTGGAAACATCAAGACAGGAATGTGAATATGATGATGACAATATAACCTATAAAGATATTATGTTTAGATTCGGATACAAATTTATAATTTAGTTAGGAGTTTTATAAAATGCAAGAAAAACTTACACAATCCAAAGAATGGACAAACTTGAAAAATTACTATGAACAAGAAATGAAAAATGTTCATATGAGAGATCTTTTTAAAGATAAAGACAGATTTAACAAATATAGTATCAGACTTGATAACATCGGAATATTATTTGACTATTCAAAAAATATTATCGATGATAAAACAAAACAATTATTGTTGGATTTAGTTACGGCAAGTGACTTAAAATCTTGGACCGAAAAAATATTTTCCGGTGTAAAAATCAAATAGACGGAAAAAAGAGCAGTACTTCATTCCGCATTAAGAAATATGTCGGACAAACCTGTTTATGTTGACGGAAAAGATGTTATGGTTGACATAAAAAAAGTTCTTAACAAAATGAAAAATTTTACCGAACAGTTAAGAAGCGGAAAATGGAAAGGTGCAACAGGGAAAGAAATTAAAGCAGTTATAAATATAGGTATCGGCGGTTCCGATTTAGGTCCAAGAATGGTATGCGAGGCATTAAAATATTATGCAAACGGTCCTAAAGTATATTTTGTATCAAATGTTGACGGTGCAGATATTTATGAAGTATTAAAACAATTAGATCCGCAAACCACTTTATTTATAGTTGCTTCTAAAACATTTACGACTCAGGAAACTATGACAAATGCAAATACCGCAAGAACATGGTTGGTAGAAAAACTTGGTGAAAAAGCAATAAAAAATCATTTTGTTGCATTGTCCACAAACAAAGAAAAAGTTGCAGAGTTTGGTATAGACACTAACAATATGTTTGCTTTTTGGGACTTTGTCGGTGGAAGATATTCGGTATGGTCAGCAATAGGATTACCGATAGCTTGTGCTTTAGGTTTTGATAAATTTCAAGAATTTTTAGAGGGAGCTTATGAAACGGATCAACATTTTATAACGGCTCCTGCAGATAAAAATATACCTGTAATAATGGCAGTTCTTGGTATATGGTATAATAATTTCTTTAAAGCACAAAGTTATACTGTTCTCCCGTACAGCCAATATTTGCATAGATTTACGGCATTTTTACAGCAATCGGATA
>CACWIL010000283.1 GCA_902760905.1 uncultured bacterium | reverse complement strand
AGCGACAAATTGATGTACTTAAACATATGAAAGATTATCCTGATGAACGAATTACAATTTTAAATAATGCATTTTTTCATAAAAAATCACATATTTCATTCAAGTATTTAAATTTCAAAAGAAAAGCAGGAAATGCTTCATATGTTTTATCAAACAATTAATTACAGCATATCACAAAATGAAGTAACTTTGGCCAGAGTGCAGCTATCATTCGCTTATCATGGTAAGCAATAAATATCCTCAATACCAATTTTCTTATTTGTTCAAGCACTATATAATCTTCAATGACCATGACTTTATTGATGAGAGTCTTTTCCACACTATCAAGGTTATCAGCAGTAAAAAGAGGTTCAGCTTAATCAAAATCGAAAAGGATAAGATAAACAACGAGTATGGTCATTAATATTAAATTACTTATAAAATAAAATAGTAAATACATTTTTTTATTCTTATTATACAAATGATATATATAGCATTTCATTTTCGATATGACAAGGTGTGGATATGCCAGTCATATTTATACTATCTCTATGACGGCTTTCATAGAGTATCCACACCAATTTTGAAAATTACCTCCAGCAACATCGCGGACTACAGGTATCTGCATTTTGGGAATAATACCCCGGATTGGTCATCATAATGCTGAATCTACAGTCCTTTTTTCCGATAACTTCACATTATGATGTTTACTATGATGAATACGGCCGAAGCTGTTTTTTTGCCGCAAGAGCTCCTCTAACAGCTCTTTTTCCGTGAGTACATGGTCGAAACGGTAGGAACATATCATATAGTTCACCACTTTCAAGGTCGCCCAATTTTACCTCAGGAAGTGAACTGGCTGACAAAAAGCTATGATGCCATTTGCTATTATTCCGAGTTTCATGCATTCACATCTGCCGAAGTCCAGAAGTTTTGAGTTAAGGTGGTGGTAACTTTATGTGCAGTGGAATGCTAATTCAATTCGGGAATTTTAAGGGAAGCTGACTGTCTAACAAGTTTACGAAGCTACTTATGGCAAAGTGCTGGCAAGCTCTCCTCGTGAGAATCCCCCATGCCTTTGCATAAGAGAATAAAAGCTTCTCTGCCTGTATTTGCCCTGGTGTTTATGTAGACACTTTCTTGATTTTTCTTTTTGGTGATACCCACATCTGTATCTCAGGTTTGCAAAATATTCCAAAATTTCACCTTGAGGCGGATATTATTCATCTACAAAATCGAAGTCTTCTTTTGAAAATGTGAGCATGTCTCTATTTTTCAGCTATATTTCCCTTTCTTGGATCATTTGGAGATGTTATCTTCGATGAATTGTGAGTCGTCACGGATATAGATATTCGAGTGAACACGGTTCATGGTCCTGTTTTTGATGACGCGGAAGTCAAACCAGCCTCGCTTCTTACCTAATTTGAACACAGGCTTGCTTATATTCAAGGTAATGCCAGTGGAGCTCATTTTGAGGGTAATGTACTTTTTTCTGTGCGAGGGAGTTCATGCCTGATAAGCTCAGGGAGGTGCTGTTTCTTTTCCTCGCTGAGTGAAGGCAGTACCTTAGGCTCAGTGAGCTCTGGATATGAGATTCTTTATAGGCTTGGGTATACTGAACTGGTGAGTATTGCCACTAAGCTGAACAGTCGGTATAAATTTCGGTTTGCGGACATGCTTTGCTCCTTAGAAGTAAATCTGCTTAAATGCCCTTTGTCGTAGGTCTGGTAGAATATCTCTGGAAAAGACCTGCGAATATATTCCTTTTTGTTATTAAATTTTTCATATTTAAGACGAAATTCATAAAGCAGTCTACATTATTATATCTGCTCTGGTCCGAGTATTTTGCTTAGGTGTATATTTTACGCATGCTGTTTACTCTGCTTTATTGAAGCTCACATTGTACCAAAGAGACAGATAAAAAAGGTGTATCTCTCAGTTTTCGGGTGATACCGTTACAAAATCAAGTTCAAAGACGATATTCTGCATATTGAAGCGGCAACTTTCTGCGTCCTCCAGTATATCCAGAAGATTTTATACTATTCAGAAATACTTTCTGGTATCAACACCTATTTTGAGCAGGTGTATGAGAGGCATTCATCTTGCGACTTTGAATGCAATCTTTTCTTCTTCATAAGAGCGAAGTATGAGCCATCATTCCTAGAAAAAATTATTTTTTATCGTCAATGATTCTATCTTTGGAGTAGTATCAATTCGCAATGATTCAGGTAGTGGAATTATTCCTTTATTGTTTGTTCTGGCATAATTATAGTTAATCTCATTCATGGCATTCATATTATTATCTGCATCTGCTTGGACCATAATCTTCTTTATTCTTGTCCTTATGCTTCCATTTGCAATCCTCTGTATATGATTTTTACAAAAATCGCTAAGAATTCTTCAATCATATTCTTTTATGATTTAAAACTTACAATTTTTGGAAAAGTTTTCGATGATTTATCATAAGATAATACATTTGGATAAGCGGATTATCCGAAAAGCACTTATATTTAATGGATTCTTGTTTCTATGAATGCAAATATACTTTGATTCCATTTTTTTAAATAAAAATTATTAATTTTTTTAATTATTATTTAAATTATTATTTTTAT
>CACWIL010000282.1 GCA_902760905.1 uncultured bacterium | reverse complement strand
TAAAACGCTTTAAGGCAGAAAAATTTATGTCCTATTTTCAGGCATATACTAACACGTATAAACCGGTTCAGGAGCTTGAAAAAATATATACCTCTGCGCTATGCAGAGATGATATTGTAGGACTATCTATAGGAACACGCCCTGACTGTGTAGATGAAGATAAACTTAATTTAATAAGTACATTCACCCCCGATTACTACACCTGGATTGAGTACGGATTACAGTCAGTTCATGACAAAACTTTAAAAAAGATAAACAGAGGACATGATTATAAGTGTTTTCTTGATGCTTATGAAAAAACCAAAGCTAAAGGTATAAATATTTGTCTGCATGTTATTCTTAATCTTTTTGAAACCCACGATGAGATGATGGAAACAGCCAAAACAATTGCAAAGCTTGAACCTGAAGGAGTAAAAATTCACATGCTGGTGGCATTAGAAGGCACTAAATTAGCAGATATGTATAATAATAATGAGATTAGTTTTATGTCAGAGGATGAATACGTTTCTGAAGTCTGTGACTTTTTAGAATATTTACCCCCTAAAACAACAATCCACCGAGTTGCAGGAAATGGACATCGTCTAGAACTTGTTGCTCCAAGATGGATTGGGAGAAAACTGGATACAATGAATAGAATTGACCGAGAGTTTTTACGCCGCAACTCTTATCAGGGATTTAAGTTTAGGTGACTAGATGCTATCTTACAGTAAATATTACTATAATCCTGTCATTCTGAGGGTAATAGCCATTTGATCCCGAAGAATCTCAAAAAAAGTTATAGCGATTTTTCACCCAAAATTTTTTGTTGGGTTCAGAATGACGAAAATTTACTGTAACATTGTATATAATTACCTAAGTTTATTTAACATTTTTTGCTAAAAATTCTACAAAATCCTGAACTTTATATTTACCCCATGAAAACAATCCCAGAGTGATTTTGCATGCAAGACAGGAGGTTAGTACTGTTTTAACTCCCGTAGCTCTTATATTTTCATGTTTTGCACTGAAAAGCTTTGACATGATTTTACGCTCTTTTATGTTTGCAATCCCTTCAAGTCCGCAGCAGGAGTCATAATCTTTCATCTCAATGTATTCAAGATTTTTTGTGTTTTCAAGAATATATTTAACGTTATCAAAATTTTTCAGATTACACGGTTTGTGATATGTCACTTTATGAGGTTTTGCAAGTTCTAAAGATAAATTGTTTTCTTTAATATATTCAAAAACATTTTTGATTCTGATATCTTTTCTGCCATGCCATTTGGAATATGAACTCAAAGTCTTTTCACAGGTTGCACAGTTTACAACAACATCATAATCACCGTATTTTTCGAGAACAGAGTAAAAACCTTCCATATATTTTTTGAAGGTTTCCATATCTCCTTTAACAAAAAAAGGAAAACCGCAACATTCAAAATTGGGAGTAATTACTTCTATATTCATAGAGTTGAGAATTTGAATAACACTATTATTTATCCCTCCGCAACCGCCAAAATATATAACCCTTTTTTCAAAAGTTTTATGAGGAAATATCTTAAAATATAAAGCTTTCAGTTTGTTTATTGCATGTAAAGAATTTAATATAAACTTTAGTATTCCTGATTTAAGTTTTTCGGTTTTATTCAGTCTGAAATATTCTGCTTTTGCAAGAGCAATAATATCAACAACATCTATTCCGCTCGGACAGAAATCAGTACACGCACTACATTTCAGGCATAAATCAAGATATCTGTTAATTGTTTTAGACATTTTGAGTTCGCCGTTTATTAAACCCCTAAGCATGATGAAATGCCCGCGTGAAACAGTACAATCATTGCCTGTAATTTTATAAATCGGGCAAACGGATTGGCACAAGCCGCACTTTGAACATGAATGTATTTCATCTTTGCAGTCAAATAATGTTTTCATAAGAATATTTTAAAAGGAATAATTTATAATTTCAATATTACCCCTCACCCCTACCCCTCTCCCGCAAGGGGCAAGGGGATATTTTTTTCTTTTTCTACTTTGTGTTAAAATTATTCTTGTACTATCATAAAACGGTAATTTTAGAGGAAATATAAATTATGAAAATGTCAAAATTGTTTGTACAGACTTTACGTGAATACCCATCAGATGCAGAAGTAATATCTCATAAACTTCTTGTCAGAGCCGGATATATAAGAAAGCTCACAATGGGTGTATACAACTATTTGCCGCTTATGTGGAGAGTAATCAGAAAAGTTGAAAATATTATTCGTGAAGAAATGAACAGAGCAGGTGCTCAGGAACTTCTGATGCCTTTTGTTCAGCCCAAAGAACTTTGGGAAGAATCAGGCAGATGGGGTGCATACGGCGGTGAGTTAATGCGTTTAACAGACAGGCATGGAAGAGAAATGTGTCTTGGTCCTACGCATGAAGAAATTATTACCGCTATCGCAAGAGATGGCTTAAAATCTTATAAACAATTACCGGTTAATTTATATCAGATTCAGTCAAAATTCCGTGATGAAAGACGTCCTCGTTTCGGATTGTTAAGAGGTCGTGAATTCATTATGAAAGACGCTTATTCTTTTGATGTTGATCAGGAAGGTCTTGAAAAAGAATACATAGAT
>CACWIL010000281.1 GCA_902760905.1 uncultured bacterium | reverse complement strand
TATACCAATTTTTTCGTTCACTGCCGTCCACTCGATGAGCTTTGCAATAAATAATTATTTAACTGTAAATTCATTCTCACACAAACATTTTTAAATATCAAGCAATATTTACCTCAATGCATTCACTCGTTGTATTTTTTCTCATAAAAAAATGGGGCAAATCCAAGATTCACCCCTTCCCAATAATAGTATTCAGGTTGTAGTTGATTAGTTGTAGTTGATTAGTTTTTATCATTTTATTTTTTCACCTCAAACGGTGCAGGAGTTTTTTCTCCTTTGAATGCTTTATGAGTTCCGCCTCTGTCACCATTAAATTCTTTATAAAAATGGTGGTGATGCTTATGGAACGGGCATGGGGCTGCTATTGGAGCAGGACCTCTAAAACCCATCGGGCAGGGACACATTGGTGGTTTGTGTGTTGCTGCAAACAAACTAAGTGCTGCATATACACCTATAAATGTTCCAAGTGCGGTTGCTAGAATTTTTCTGAAAGTTTCATTCTGACAAAAACATTTTGTTTCACATTTTTCTTCTTCTGACATTTTTACTCTCCTTTTATAATTAAAAGTTCCTTTTCCATTGCCTACATTATGTAAACGAAAACAAATATTAAATTGTTCATATTTTGTTTCGTAATTTCAAAAATCTTTATTTTACAAGGATTTGACCTGTTATAAAAATTTGTGATAATATTTTTTTATGGGGATATATTCTGACAAAGCAGGTAATAATTTTACAAACGGATGCAATTGTGCGCAATCTGTTCTATGTGCATTTTCGGAGGTTATCGGGCTGGATAACAAAACAGCAATGAAGCTTGCGTCTTCTTTTGGCGGAGGAATGGGCAGGCTGCGTGAAGTTTGCGGTGCAGTAAGTTCTATGTTTATGATAGCCGGCATGCTTAAAGGATATGAACTTCCAGGTGATGATATAAATAAAACCCGTCAGTATCAGCTTGTTCAGGATTTGGCTAAACAGTTTAAAGAAGTTCATGGTTCTATTATTTGCAGAGAACTTTTGGGTTTAGACGGTGCTGATAATCCGATACCGTCTGCAAGAACTACAGAATATTATGCATCACGTCCATGCGAACTCTTTGTTCGCACAGCAGCAGAGATTGTTGAAAAAGAGCTTTTAAAATAACGGCATAAAGACTCTGTAATAAAGATAAATACTTACAATTATAATCAGCCAACCGCTCATTTTTACAAGCTTGTCCGTTATTCCGGAAAACTTTTTGATGTTTTTTACGGTAGATGTAAATATTCCTGCAAGAATAAGAATTAACCCCTGGCCTATTGCAAACAAAAACAGTATAGGTGTTGAACATGGAGTTCCTGCAAGAGCAAATGCTATACCCAATAAAACAGGATATAAAACAAGCGAATTAGTTTTGTTTTGCGGCATGGATTTAATTATTACCGGAATCTCAAAATCAAGAATTTCAGTGATTTTAAGTCCTATAACGAGCAAAAGCGAAGCCATAATAAGTGTAAAATATCCGCCAAGAGCTGAGGCAAAGACACTTCCTGTTACGGCACAGATTACACCGATTATAGTAAATACTATAGCTGTACCCAATATAAAGCAGCTCAGCTGAATAAATGTTCTGAACGGTGTTTCTTTAGAACAACCGCCAACGTATCCTATCATAAGCGGAAGCATTGCAAGTGAACAGGGTGAGACAGAGGCTATTACCCCGCCAGAAAAAGCTGCCCCAAACATTAACAACCACGTAAGTCCGCTTATATTTTCTGCTGTAAATATTTGTACCAAATTATTCATTGATTAGCTCTGCCATATATTCTTCAAAAACTTCAGGTTTCATTGTCCCTTCTATGCGTTTGGTAATTTTTCCGTCCTGATTTTTAAAAACAGTTGTAGGAACAAGAGTTACATTATATTCTTTTATCAGTTTTTTTACATTATTATCTCTTTTTGTAACATCAACTTTGTGAAGCGTAATTTTATCTTTATATTTCGGGAATACTTCTTCAACCACCTTTTCCAGCTCATTGCATTCATAGCACATAGGTGAAGAAAACTTGATAATTACATCACCGGTGACTGCAGAAGCCTGATGAGATGTTAAATCTTCTCTTGTTAATCCGAAATATGCAGCAATCGGAACTATAAAAATAAGAAAAATCCAGATAATATTTTTGTTCATAAAATTCCTTTCCGGTGGTAAATAGGTAATTATAAAACCACCCCTACAAATTACTTTATCATACTAAAGCGGATGAACAAAATATTAATTAGTACAGAAGATAATATTAAGGGATAATGTTGTATCAAGCTTTGCTTTCAACTTTGCCTTCCGGAGCTTCTGTCTGTACTCTGTTATAAGCATTTGATGCGTGACCAAAACTAACTGTCATAAACTTACTTTTATCATCTTCCACAATTTTTGTATCTGAGTTTTTGGCTTCCATTTTTGCATTTTGTTCACAATATCTCAGGTATTCGGTATAAGAAATTTTTAAATCTTTATTTGAATCAATTTCCGCATCATAGTTTCCATCGCCATCATTTGCGTAAATTAAATCTAGGTTTCCTGTTTTTATATCATTAAGGTTTGCTTTTTTTAAAGTTTCTTCAGTATATTGTGACATACGATAAGCCATTCGCATGTCAATCATATCTGACATATCTTTTGCTGACACATTATTTGTTTTGCAGTATTCTTTAAACTCATCATAAGAAACAATTCCGTCTTTGTCACTATCCATATCTTCCTGATACATTGGCTCGCCTTTTTTTGCATAATACGAATTTTCAGCAGCATTATGTGTCTTTCCGCCAAGCAATGTTGTCATAAAAGCATTGAATTTAGAATTTGTTAAGCTTTGACTGAGTGCATCAAGTGCCATAATTATTTCCCCAAGATTAAGGACATAATAGTTCCTTATAAAATAAGTATGTCACTTTACTTACAAATCCTCAATCCTCTATTAATAGGATTTTTATTATTAATGTAAAAATTTGTAAACTGATATAGCAAAAAATTTTTTCAGACGTTTCTAAATATCCATAGGATATTAATCCGTATTATGTTAAAGGGAAAATAAATACATGCAAATACAGAAAATAGGTATCAGTCAAGGTGTAAATCACGAAATAAATAAAAATGTAAATAACAAAAGCAATATATCATTCGGTTACGATCCGGTTGTAAATGCTGAATTTATAAAAGCATTAGAAAGCACAAAAAAGAACAAAGCATTTTATAACTTTATAGAAGACTTAATGTGTTTGGTTAATCAGACTGAAAATGAGCTGAGAAATGCTGAGAAAAATAAGAAAATGACATTGACAGCTATGCTTGCCATGGCATTTGTACCGTTAAAAACTTGTGTGACTAACATTATTGATTCAATATTTCCGGATTCAGAATACAGATGCGCTGAATTGGAAGCTTATTCCGAAGAAGTCTATAATAATAATTTAGACAAAGAAAATCCGGAACACTGGTTAAATAAGATTAAAAATAATTTACAAGAACAGGAACTCCAGTACCAAGCAGAGCATGCAGCTCAGGATATTATGTCAATATTTAGCTATAAATATCCAAAAGTCAATTTGGATCAGAATGATTTAGCAGAGGCGTTAAAACAGAAATATGTAAAAGATATTACAGAAGATGAAGAATCTGACGAAGAAAATGTTCAAAATACAAAACCAAAAGATTTAAAAGAACGAATAGAACTCGGTAAAAGCAGTGTTTTCTTATATGAGCCAAAAACCAAAAGTGAAAAAATGGGATTTGCTTCTTTAGGCGGTATGAAAGAGCTAAAAGAAACATTAACAAAAAAAATTGTAACACCTCTCAGAGATTTGAAACAGGCAAGATATAACGAAGAACATTACGGAATAAAAATGCCTAATGGCATACTGTTTTATGGACCTCCGGG
>CACWIL010000280.1 GCA_902760905.1 uncultured bacterium | reverse complement strand
CTCCAGCCTCTGCTCGCTCCTCGCTCGAACCCAGACCAAGCTCCGCTTGGTAGGGTTCGTTTCAATTCCAAACTTTTCACAAATTAAAAAGCTGATAGCGTTTGCTATCAGCTTTTTAATGGGGCAAGCAATGGTATAAGGTTCGAACCTTATTGTGTAGAATTAATGCATTTATGTTTGCATGAAGAAAGTACGATTGAACAAATCAAAAAATTCCTGAATTGTAACAATTCTTCTGATATAAGTTACATTTAGGCAATTTCAGGAATTTTAACGATTTTATATTAATATAGGGGCATATCATAAGGAATTAGTTATGGTAATAGGGAAAACTGCAAGAATAATAACTAAATGGATAGATGGAAAATGGGTTAAGGAAGCTACTCAAGTTGTCGAAGAAACTGTACCTAAAAGTAAAGCCTTAATAAAACCAGAATTTAGAGCGAAATTAGCTGGTAGTGCAAGCACAACAACATCTCCTGTAGCAAGAGAAGTTGAACATACAAGATTACCAGAAGGTATGTTACCAGAGGAAATGTCAATGGTTGATATAAGAAGATTATTCTATGATAGATATAAAGCTATGAGATATGGCGATAAAGCTATAATTCGTAGAGCTACACCTGAACAAGCTAATAAATTCCATTCTGCAATTAAGTCAGAGTCAAAAGGAATACTAATAGACGATGAGGTAGATTGGATTTATAGAAAACCTTGTACTATAACGGACAGAATACAATCATTTAAAGTTATACCAAAAGAAAGAATATCAATGAATATAAATGCTGAACCTGAATTAATATCTGCATTAGATAGGTATATTGCAAATGGTGAAGTTGTTATTAATGGTAAAGTTATAAAAACAGTCAAACCACCTCAAGCATATTATAAAGTTGATACAGGATTAGATGAAACAGGTTCTTTTTGGAGTAGAACAGATCCAATAACCATGTATTTCCGTGAACCAGCAACAGCAGAACAACTTGCAGATATAACACAAATTACAAGACGGTATAGTTGTTCAACTCCTGTAACATTCCCAACAGGAACATTAAAAGGTGCAAACTGGTTATCACATGCAAAGGAACATTCCCCAGAGGATTTATATCAACTATATAAGCGTGCATTAAGAATTGACCCCAAATTAGCAGAAGCAATAGAGGTGAAAGTTACTAAATCTGGTTATGGTAGATTAGCAGGCGTAGATTATGGAGTAGGATTACCTTATATTGAAAGATACAGATTTAGAATGAGTGAAGGACAATATCAAGCCATAGAGTCAGTTGTTAATGATTTTGAAAAAGCTCTTGGTAAAAGTGGCTTTGATAGAATAATGTAAGTTCGAACCCTGAAAACCCTTATCGTTCCTAACAAAAAAGCACCCGAAGGTGCTAATTTTGTAAATGGGGCGAGTAATGGGACAAGGCACGAACCCAATTATGCAGAACTTGCACAAATGTGTTTACACGAAACAGAGGTTATGTCTGATATTGAGAAGTGGTGTGCTTGAATTATTTAATCAAATTCAACGCATTTTCCCATTCATTAATATCAAAATGCCCATTATTTGCATTGCTTGTTGATGTCAAACCTTTAAATATAATGTGTGGGAAATCAGATTGTATATCTTTATTAATTTTCATGAATTTTTTATACGTACCCAATCCGTTTGTATATACATATTTAATGTTTGGATATTTAATCAGTAAACTTTTAATGTCACTCGGAACAGGATTTTTTATTTTATTATCAGAAGACACTCCAATTGCTCTTTTGCACGAAGAATAAATATCAAACAATGCAATATAGTTATCTAAAAGTGCTTTCTTTCTATATTGATACCCTCTATTACTTTTTTCAAATAATAAAGACATGTCTAATCCAAAAATTTCTGCAATTGTCGAGTAGAAATGATTATGTGAAAAGTTTATATAGTAATCTTCATTTCTTGTAAGTTTAAAATTTTCAAGAGTTTTGTTACCTGGCATTGTGCCTAATATCAATAATTTTGAGTCGTTATTTATTATTGGCTTGAATCCATGTACAGTTTCTAGGAAATTTGTCATTTATGCCACCTCACCCTTTCCTTTACCTTTGTAATCATCGTTAAATGCATCAATAATTGCTTTAGCAGTAGTATTAACAATTACTTTTAATACTTCTTTGCCTAAAATTTTTAAAAATTCATTCATAATTGCCTCCTTTTTAGCAAATTTCTAATACAAAACTTGGTTTACAACATAATATGTAAACCGAATAGATTTGCTGCTTAAAAAGAGTTTTCTAGTGGTAATCGGGCGGCATACTACGTGCAGCGGAACTGAAAAACGCCCTGACGTTTTAATTCTTTTATATTGTACGAAAAAGAATCGGATTCGTTTTCCAAGAAATCGTAATGACATTATTTAATACTTAGATGAAAATATCAACCTTTTGTTAAGAAATATTAAAGAGTTACAAATTTTATTGCAACTCTTATTGTAATTTTTATTATAATGGGGCGAGTAGTGGGATTGTCTTGAGTCGCTCGCGTTAAACGGCTCCAGCCTCTGCTCGCTCCTCGCTCGAACCCAGACCAAGCTCCGCTTGGTAGGGTTCGTTTCAATTCCAAACTTTTCACAAATTAAAAAGCTGATAGCAAACGCTATCAGCTTTTTAATGGGGCGAGTAGTGGGATTGTATCGGATTATTGCTCCACACTCCGCTGCCACTCACTTTATTTTGCTTACGCAAAATTGCCGTTCGTTTTGCTCCGTGCTACTTCGGCGTTTCGTTTCGCTTACGCTCCACTTCAGCCTACGCAAAATCCTCCGAACCCACTGAAGTGCGTTCTCTCCAACACTTACTCTAATAAAATAGACCCAGACAAAAGTCTGAGTCTATTTTATGGGGCGAGTAGTGGGATTCGAACCCACGCATATCGGAACCACAATCCGAGGTCTTAACCGCTTGACGATACTCGCCATATAGTCAACAAATTAAGTATATCAAATCAAACTTAAAAATCAAGTAAAGTTATTGAGATTCGTCTTTCATTTTTGCCTCCTTATATATTTAAAACCCTAAAACCGACTTCTTTTTACTTTGTCTAGTTTTAGGGTTTCAGTTCACTTTTTGGACACCCTCTTATTATTACTTATTAATTATATTTAAAAGCCTTTCCCAGACTTCTTCGATTGAACCGTTGGCATCCAGCTTGTATAAAACACCTTTATTTTCATAAAACTCAATCAATGGCGCCGTTTCTTTGTTATAAGTGTCAAAGCGGGCTCTTGCAATCTCTTCATTATCGTCAGCTCGTGTTTTAAGTTCTACATTACACTTATCACATATATTTTCTGTCTTAGAGGGCTTAAATAATTTATTATAAATTTCACCGCATTTTGGACAAGATTGCCTGTTAACAATTCTTTCAATTAGCAGTTCCGTATCTATGTCAAAATATATAGCTTTAAAATCAGCATTTTCTTTATCGACATCTTTGTTAATTTGTTCAAGCATTTCAGCCTGTGCAAGACTTCTCGGATATCCATCCAGAACATATCCTTCAGTGCAATCCTCTTCTGAAAGCCTGTTTCGGATAATACTTCCTACCAGCTCCGGCGGAACCAATAATCCTTTATCAATGTAAGATTTTGCAACCAATCCGTCAGGTGTAGCTTTTGCGATTTCTGCTCTCAAAAGAGAACCTGTATCAATATGCGGGAATCCTAAATATTCTGACAATTTATTTGTCTGAGTACCTTTTCCGCATGCCGGCGGTCCTAAAAATATAAGTTCGCG
>CACWIL010000279.1 GCA_902760905.1 uncultured bacterium | reverse complement strand
TATTTATTGTCATCATGTTTAAAATCGTACCTCAAGGATTTTTACCTGATGAAGACAGAGGGGCTATGTTCATGCAGGTACAGCTTCAGGATGGTGCAACTCTAACCCGTTCTACAGAAGTCGTTAATAATATGTGCAAAGAAATATTGCAAATTCCCGGTGTGCAATCAACTTTGTCTATAAATGGTTTTAATGGCGAGAACACTGCGCTTGTTATTGTAAAATTAAAACCTTGGCATGAACGTAAATCAAAAAAATTATCAATAAATAATATTATGGCTCAGGCTCGAAGTATAACCGGAAAATATACCGAAACAATTACATTTGTTTCTCAGCCTCCTGCAATTGTCGGCTTAGGTATGTTTAACGGTATAGAGTTCCAGATTCTTGATAAGGGTGACAGAACCCCTGAGGAAATGTTTATAGAAGCTCAAAAGCTAATGCAGAAAGCAAGAACATCTCCTGCATTTTCTAGTGTTTATACTTCATTTACTGCATCTCTTCCACAAGTTATAGTAAGAGTAAACGAAGAAAAAGCACTGTCTCAAGGTGTTCCTATATCTGATGTTTATGCCACACTTGCTGCTCAGTACGCATCTACTTATATTAATGATTTTAATAAATTCGGGCGTGTTTATCGTGTATTTATGCAGGCTGACTCACAGTATCGTGATACTATGGATGACTTAAATAAAGTATTTGTAAAAAGTACTTCTGGTAAAATGGTTCCGTTAACTTCTGTTATAACTACTGAACATATTATTGCTCCGTTTGAACTTTCAAGATTTAATTTATATCCATCAATAACAATCAATGCAGAAGTTGTATCTGGTATGAGTTCAGGAACAGGTATGCAGGCAATGGAAGAACTCGCTGATAAAGTTTTACCCAAAGATATGGACTATGCGTGGTCGGGTAAATCCTTCCTGGAACAGCAGTCAGCCGGTCAATTAGTAATGATTTTGGCACTTGCTTTCTCTTTTGTATACTTATTCCTTG
This sequence comes from uncultured bacterium, assembly GCA_902760905.1. Lineage (GTDB taxonomy): Bacteria > Cyanobacteriota > Vampirovibrionia > Gastranaerophilales > Gastranaerophilaceae > CAG-196. Next base: position 2,452 of record CACWIL010000279.1, on the reverse strand, counting down.
TTGCTTTATATGAAAGCTGGACGTTACCTATTTCTGTTATGTTAATTTCTCCGATTGCGATATCCGGTGCATTGTTCCTGCAGTATATTTGGGGACTTTCTCTTGATATATATGCTCAGGTAGGTTTGGTAATGCTTTTGGGGTTATCTACAAAACAGGCTATTTTGATTGTTGAGTTTGCAAAAGATGCTATGGAAAAAAATGGTTTGAACTATATTCAGGCAGCTATGCAGGCGGCTAAACTTCGTTTTAGAGCAGTTATGATGACAAATATTGCTTTTATTTTAGGTTTATTACCACTGGTTTTTGCAAAAGGTGCAGGTGCAGGAAGCCGTCACTCAATCGGTGTATCTGTGTTTGGTGGTATGCTTGCGGTTGCTTTCTTCGGAAGTATCTTAGTTCCGGCATTCTTTGTTTTACTTAATACATTTAAAAATGAGCCCAAAATGAGAGTTTCTTTATTAAAAGAACTGGGACTGATTGTTCTGGCTTTTGGCTTAATTTTTGTACTTATGAGTATATTTAATTAGATTCAAAATTTAATTAAAATTATATCCGAATGTGTAATTAATATTAATATCCTTTTTGATTATTTTTATAAATGATTATGAAGGATTTATTAAAATTTTTGTTATTATCAGTATTATTTATAATCTGCAATTCTGTTGCAGCATCAGATAATGCTGAATCTTACGGGAATCGGATAAATCAGTCAGAATATCCTGTTAGCTCAGATGTTGAACCTAAAATAAACAGTAATAAAGATTTAGCTGTCCTAGAAGCTGGTGTCGAAAATACGATAAATGTTAATCTCGATGACTGTATAAGGCTTGCACTCGGTAACAATCCTAGAATCCAGTCTGCAATGCAGGATGTATTTGCTTCTAATACGAGGATAAAACAAGTCTGGGCAAATTATTTTCCCGAATTTAGCTGGCAGTCAGGTTATAGCCGAATAAGGCAGTTGCAATTATCTGATGTATTTCAGGAAAATCTTATTTATAATTTCTGGGTATTAGGTCAAATTAGCGGTTCTCAACTTCTTTATGATTTTGGGGTTACACAGAATCAGGCTACAATCAGAAAATTGGATATGCTCGGATATAAAATTATTCTGACAGGCACTGTTAATGATGTTGTATATTTGGTTAAGGATGCGTACTATAACCTTTTATATGCAATTGAATCTAAAAAAATAGCTGAAGCAAATGTTAAAGAATATGAAAAATTCTATGAACAGGCAAAAGGTTTTTATACAGCCGGAATGAAGCCTAAGATTGATGTTACAATTGCAGAAGTTAATCTTAGTAATGCAAAACTTATGCAAATTCAGGCGAGTCATAATGTTTATATTGCAATGTCAAAGCTTAATAATGCTATAGGTATTCCATATTATACAAAATATATTCCTTCTGATAAACTTCAATTTATTCCTTGTGATATAAATTTGTCAAAGGCTATCGAAGTTTGTGAAAAATCGCGTCCGGAATTTGAACTTGCTCGTGTTAAAGTCGAGCAGTCATTACAAAACTACAAGCTGGTTATACATTTGGTGCATATATAAACTTTCCGACAATTAATGGCATGGAACTTAAATACAGATTAAGAGAGGCATCAGTTTTGTATTGCAGAGAACAATCCAATGAAAAGATAACAAGAAATAATGTTTACTATGAAGTTCAGAATGCTTATTATACTCTCGATGAAAAGAAAAATAAGCTTCCTGTTGCGTATCTTGGGATGAAACAGGCAAAACAAAATTATGAATTATCTTCAGGAAGATATAAAGTCGGTGTGGGTGACCCAATTGAACTAAATGATGCACAAGTTCAGTATAAAAATGCACAACTGGTGTATTATCAGACTCTTTATGAGTTAAATTCAGCGCATGCAAAACTTGAAAAAACAATTGGGCGTAATATTGTTCAGGATGGTGTATTGTTGCAGTAAACATTTTTTATGCATTAATATATAAAAAATATTGTCATATTTGAAAAATTATTATATAATCTGTTATATAAAATATAGGAGAAGAGAGTATGTTACCAATCATAACAGAAGAAATGTCATCGGAAGTTTTTACAGAAGCGTTTCAGGACGTTCATTCCTGGCGCAAAAATATGGTCCAGTATATGAAAGAAGAAAATCCTGAAATAAATACTGCCATATTAGAAGTTGCTAAATATGATGAAAATATTGATTTAAAAGCAGTAGCGTTAGGAGCTTATCTTTCATACAGACTGCTCGAATTGGCAACTGATAATGATGATATGACAATTGATGCCTAAATATTAAAATAAAGGTGACTATATACTATCTTACAGTAAATATTACTATAATCCTGTCATTCTCAGGGTAATAGCCATTTAATCCCGAAGAATCTCAAAAAAGTTATAGCGATTCTTCACCCATAATTTTTTGTTGGGTTCAGAATGACGAAAATTTACTGTAA
>CACWIL010000278.1 GCA_902760905.1 uncultured bacterium | reverse complement strand
GGAAATGCTCGAAGAATATGCCCGGACACACGGATATCGTAACTTCCGTCACTTCACGGAAATGTAAACCCAAGAATTGATACAAAGAAATGCTGTTGTCAGAGCGGCAGAATGGCTTGAAATCAAGGGCTTTCAGAGATTAGGAACTCTCCGGCAACTCATTCTTTACGCCCGATTGTTGCCGACATCATGACAACAGCGCAGATGATTTTGACAACAGCAACGGAGAAAATGACAACACCTCAAGCAATGGTGACAACAGCAGAGAGAAATGTGACAACACCCGCTGATAACAGCAAAATCAGTTATAAACACGAGACTTTCTACATTTTGTTTAAATTTGCGAATTCTGTTAAAGCCCCAAAAGCCCAAATCAGAAAAAAACGGGGAAAAGCAAAACATTATTTAAAGTCGCCGAGGGTGACATATTGACAACATAGACGACATGTGCTATAATAAATTTGTTGTCATTCAAGATAAAATTTGCGGTCTTTTGCTGAACGATAATTAAACAAACTTAAGTAAAAGGAGCAAATTATTCTTTAGAAAGGGGATTAGAAGTGGAGTTTAACAATAGTAAGAGAATGGAACTGATCAATACAATGGTAACAGAGTTGCCTGTGCTGCGTGCAAGGATAGGAGCTTCCCAAGCTGATATCTCTGAAAAGATAGGCATTTCAAGGCAAACTTATAATGCAATTGAAAATGGTAAGAAAAAATTGAATTGGACTGTTTTTTTAGCATTGTTTGCAGTTTTTAGTAGTGATGAACGAACTCTGAAAATGTTGGATTCCATGGAAGTTTTTCAGGAGGGCGTTGCAAAGGAAATGTGATTGCCTTTTGCAACGAATCTTAGCGTGATTTTTTATTGGAGGTCATATGTTGAATATGGTTAAGAATGCTTCTGTTCAAGCCACGGATATATATAAGGATCCATATGGATACACATATTCTGAAATGGTTGGTGTATTGGGAGAAGTTGAGGCGGATAAGTTTTATCGCGAATTATACTCCGGTTCCCAAAGTAGTAACAAGTATAAAACGATAACTATCAAGGAAATCTTTCGTGGTCCGGATACTCAGAAATATGCTTTTGAATTGTCAGATGGCTATTGCATTGAAACGGTAAGCATTAAAAGAAAAACTGGTACTACTGTATGCGTGAGCACCATGATAGGTTGCCCTGTTGGGTGCATCTTTTGCGCCTCTGGTGAAAATGGATTTGTCAGAAATCTAACACCATCTGAAATAGTTCAACAAGTAATACTGATAAATGGTAGAGTAAATAGGATTGTATTCATGGGCATGGGAGAACCTCTGTTCAATTATGATAACGTGATAAAGTCCATTCATATATTAAGAGACCGCAAAGGACTTGATTTTCCAACAGATGGTATAACAATATCAACAACGGGACCGCTCCCTCAGATGAAGAAGTTGAGAGAAGAACATTTAAAAATCCAACTTACGTTATCCCTGCATGCCACGAATCAGCATGTAAGGGACTATATCATGCCGCATATGAAAGGGTATGATATAAATGAAGTAGTTCAATCAGTACTCTCATATTCAGAAAGACATAATCGTAGCGTTACTATAGCATATTTGCTTATACCGGGTGTAAATGATCGTGCGAATGATGTAAAACAGTTGGGAAGATGGTTTCGTGACAAAAATGTATTGATTAATCTTTTACAATACAATGAAACGGATTGTAAAGCAGTTCGAAGACCAAACAAACAGGAACTCGTTGCATTTCGTGATAAGTTAAATAAGGTGGGACTTACTGTGAAAATCAGAGAATCCCGAGGTGGCAATATAAAAGCCGCATGTGGTCAATTGGTAAGTAGATTAAATAACCGCAATATGAGTGCACCCAAGAAAAAAGGAGCTTCGGAATTGGATACAGGTTCGTCGAACAATGCTGGATCTTCGAGTAGATTGAAGCCAAGTAAGAGACGTTATGTAAACAATAAAAGCAAGAATGGAAAAAAGGGTTCATCGCATAAATAAGAGCATGTCGGAGTGTGATCTAGTATTTGCGTTCACTGATCTGCATGAACTTCACAAATGGAGGCTCGATTATGAATGAATTTGTTGATATGCATGTCCATTCAAAATTCTCAATTGATGGAATGTCTACGATGGAGGATTATTGTCTGATTGCCGGCAAAACGGGTACAAGAGTTATTTGTTTTACTGAACATGTGGATTTTAATTCAGCGGAAAAGAATCTTTCAATTGTTAAGGATAACAGAAAACAGAACTTTGTTGTTGATGATTATTTCCGTGAAATAAACCGCTTGCGAAAAAAATACGGTTCGTTAACTTTGCTAAGTGGAATTGAGTTTTCGGAACCCAGCTTGTTTCCAGAAGAGTTTGCCTTATATAGTTCATATCCTTTCGACTGTATAACGGCCGGGATACATCACTGCTATAATTCAGTCTTTCCAGGAGCGGGAAATTTGTCTGTATCAAAAGCAATATATGAGTACTATCAAATAATGCAAAAAACAGTCGAGCTCGGGGGCTTTCAAGTGCTGGCCCACTTGGATTTCCCCAAATTATTTTTTGACAAATGGGTTATTGACGACGATGTACTGGATATGATTCTTTCAACAATGATTGATAAGAATAT
>CACWIL010000277.1 GCA_902760905.1 uncultured bacterium | reverse complement strand
CACTTTCAAATTTTGACGAAGCAAAAATTCTTAAGAATGAAATCAACAATTCTGTTTATATATATGGAAAATATCGGGATATAGCAGAAAACGCGGGCGAAAATGCATCCGGTGTAGGTAAAGTTTTACTTACTGTGCGTCACACAAATAAAAAAGACGGAACAGAAGTTTCCGCCACAGCTGATTCTATTGAGTTTACAAAACAGTCAAATGGCACCTGGAAGGCTCCTCAGGGCTTTAACGGAACTTCAGAGTTTAGAGAAAATGACACTTATACAGAGTTTGTAATAAGATATGATATTCCAACCGGTTCAAGTGCTCTTAACAGTGACGGAGCATATCTATTTACAGTACAGGTTAGTGATGCCTGCAAAAATACCGCAGACCCAAAAAGCTTTACCGCAATCAAAGATTCATATATTGATGTAAGCGGAGTAGACATCAGCAATCTGGAAGGAAATACTCCAAAAGACATTACTCTTACATACACAAAGCCTGTTTATAAGAATGTAACAAAAGATGCGGGCCTTAAATATACTTATTCTTGTTATAATAAAAATGGGGAAAATGTATATGAGTCTTATATGACTACAAGCAAGCAGCACAGGCTCGGGGTTGGTGATGTTTCAGATTTAATATTGACTGTAACAGTAACAGATGAATTTGGAAATCAGGCTGCTTCAAACTCATTTTATTTTCCGCCAAAACCACGCCTTTCCGCTGATGGCTCTTATATTACGATTGAAGAAGGTTTGGAACATGTAACCTATTACGAATCTGGAGAAATAAAAAAAGATAGACAAACTTATCGTTCTAAAATGCCATATACAAGTGGGAATACGAACAATGTCATTATCAGAACAAATAGCTATTCTGTTAATGACTATCTTCTTGATTGGCACTATTTAAATATGAATTTAAAAGGAGAAAATTCTTCTTTAATAAATAATTATAACGAAAGTTTTACAAGAACTACATCTTCTTCTGAAATTGCTTGGCCTGAAGTAAATGTACAATATACAAAGGTCGAAGGTGATGTGTTTTATTATACAATTACACTTGGCTCAAATGATTATGATGATTTTTTCTTGAGTTTAGAATGTCAAGATAATAAAAGGGATTTTGTATTTATTCATTTTAAGAAAGGACAAACTCAAATTTCCGGTTGTTCAGAATATGCCATAGATTTTTATAGTACATTTATTTATGCACGGTTTTTTATAGTTAAGGGTAATTGTTGTTATTATAATTCATTGAACTCGGATGTAGTAAAACCAATAAAAAAATCAAATAATAATTTCTATTGGTCGCCATATGAACCGAGTATTGAGACAGCCTACTTAATTGTAGGTTATGATAGAAGTGATTATTTTCGTACTTTGACTGTTCCACAGTATTTTGATTATTTCTGTTGTTCCGAATGTTATTATAGGCCTATAAAAGATACAAAATCTATGTGTATTTTGGTAAATAATCTTGAACTAACATATGATAATTCTGTCTATATAAAAGGCAACAGTTCAGAATATTTTATTCCTGTTTGGGAATTTGATGCGGATGAACGTAAGGTAACTTTTAAACAAAAAGTAACTGGTTTTAATGGTTTATCAGTAGAAGAAGACATTGCAATGACTCACTATACAACCAGTGATAATGAGTATGCACCAAAAGTTAGAATTTCAAGAAAAGATAATTCTACTCTTGGATTTGAAACTTTTGAACCAATTCCACATTCAAATGGGCCTCGTTTTTATGTTGTACAAATAAACAATACAAATTCAAATGAATGGCAGACTTATCAGAATGGTACATCAAATGAATGGAATTTTGAAAACAACTCTGCGGAGCATAAAACAGACGGCTATTATTTTACAAAAGATATTACTTTTGAAAAGTCAAATGAAGCTTTTATAAAAGTTGCATCATCTCCAAATATTAATAATATACCAACATATCTAGGTCCCTATAATCTTTCTTCTCCAACAATTTTCTACACTGGAACAGCCGGTACCGGTGATTACGACCTTCTTATGAAAAACGGGCAGTCTACTTCGACACTTGCAGTTCAAAGTGATGCACCGGTTTTTGTTCACACGCTTGTAACAAAGCAGCCGTACAGCAAATGCAAAAACTGGTCTGCCGAGAAATGGGAATACCTGCACAAACACATCGGCGAAAAGTATCTTGATTTTTCTTCAAGCGAACACACCGCCCGCCGCTACAACATTCCTGTAAATCAGATAGATAGCGGTGACTGCTACGTAGTAATTGCCCACTTCTCCGACAACCACACAGAAATGAGCGAAGTAATGGTTAAGTGATAAAAGCTTTTCCTTCTAAAACTACTCAACCTCCTCGTTATATGTTATAATGATATTTACGAGGAGGTTGCCTTATGACAGAAGAAAACGAACTCGACTCAACCTGTGGCATAAGTGATGAAGAACTCACCCACCGTTTCATAGAAGCCGTAAGAATTTCAAATGAAATTAAAAAGGTAAAAGGTAATCCCATCCAATGCTGGGATGATGAAAAAAAAGCACCTTATATTCTCTATCCGGACGGACATCGCGAATATGCCTGAGAATAAGAAGCCTGAAATAATTGTTTTTGCAGGTCCAAACGGAAGCGGAAAATCAACAATTAC
>CACWIL010000276.1 GCA_902760905.1 uncultured bacterium | reverse complement strand
ATTTTATTTGTCCCCTCACCCTTTGCAGACAGTTTTACGAAGTTATACCCGCTGCTGCCTCCCTCTCCCGTTGGGCGAGGGAATATTAATTTTATATATTGGTTGTCATATTTAAGTCAATATATTTGAATGTGTTTGTAATAATTCCCGGAGGAAAATTATAAACATTATTACAAGGTGTAATTTTTAAAATCGCATTTGTTTTATCTATTTTTGAGATTGTTGCAAGATATTTGTTTCTGTTTGCAGAAAAAATAATATATCCGTGCGAACTTTGAATTTCTTCCACATTAAATCTGTTAGCAGAAATTGAAGCAAGTGTCAGGTAAAACAATTTTTCCTGGTTAATCCCAAATATTTTTGTACAGTTTTCAAACATAATATTTTGAGAAACCGTAAGCGGATTTGGTGTTGGTTTTTGTGCAACAGACTGCTGTACTGCAGGTTTAGGCTGTACCGTATCTGCTGCAATTATAACCTCTTCTGCATAAACATTCGGTATAATAAACAAACATAATAATATAAGTATTTTTTTCATCATTATTTCCTCACTTTATAAAATAACATATTAACAGGATTAGTAACTCATATATTAGAACGAATTTAAAAGGTGTAAATATTTACGGGGGGCAAATAATATGATATTATAGTCGTATTATATAAGTACAATGGGAGAAGATATGTTACAGGAAGCAACAAGAGCGATAAATTCTGCGTTTAACAACAGTTTTATAAAAAAATTAAGCCAATATTTACATGACTGCGTAAGAGAAGAAGTTAAAAGTTCTACTTTCAGAAACCTGAAAGCTGACAAGGATAACAAGTGGATATTTTTAAATGAAGATGACACTTTGTTTACTCATGGTTTAGAGTACTTAAAACTTGAAGGTTCTGATCCTAAAATTACGGAACTTATGATTCAGGCTGATACAAGCCAAAAAGACAAGTATCTTATATACGGGTATTTATTTTTGACAGGCAAAAGTAAAACAGGACGAAAAAACGAGTTTCTTACTCCGCTTCTTTATGCCCCATGCCACTTAGAAAGAAATGGTGTAAATATAAACTGCATGCTGACAGATGAGTTTATATCTCTTAATACGGGTGCTCTTACGGCTTTAATGAAAAAATCAGATGATGAAGATGAAACAGAATCACTCCTTGAAGGTTTGCTTGATGTTGTACCTTCAGTACCTATAACAAAAGAAAAGCTGGATATTTTCTTAACCACGCTAAAATCAATTATTCCGGACATTGATATCTCGCTTGATGCCGGTGGTAAGATTGAAGAAGATAATATTGAAAAGGACTTTTATAATGAAAAAATTGATTCTCAGAATATAGATGAATTGATAGAACAAGAAGAAACTGCATCAAAAAAAGCAATAAAACTTGATAAAATAAATATCACTAACCAGTGTGCAATTATTTTGACAAAGCGTCCTTCTGCAACGGCAGGGGTTTTGCACGAACTTACACAAATTGCTGAAAAACCGAGCGGAATATACAGAGAAACTGTTTTAAATCTTATAAACGAAGAATATACTCAATCCAAACCAACTGATACTCAGCAAAAAACTCTGGAAAACTTCTTCCCGGTAACTCCGCTGTCACTTTCTGATGCACAGCTGAATGTTGTTAAGAATATTGAAAATTCAAGGCTGGTTTCTGTATTCGGACCTCCGGGGACAGGAAAGTCGCAAACAATAGTAAACCTTGCTGCACATCTTATTGCAAACGGGAAGACAGTTCTAATAGCTTCACGGATGGATAAAGCTGTTGATGTTGTAGCGGAAAGATTAAATGAACTTGGTGCACCGTTTTTGGCTCTGAGGGCAGGAAGATTAAACTATCAGAGAGAACTTTCAATGCAGCTTCAGGATTTACTGGCTGAAAAAATTGATCTTAATGAAGGTTCTGAAGATACTATGCTATGTGATATTTCAGATATGGAAGAACTTCTTAAAACTATATCCGATATGGAGAAGAAATCTGAAAAAATTATAAAACTTGAAGAAGAATGGAACGTGGTAAATGATAGGATTAAACTTGAAGAGCCTCAGCATAAAAATCATTTCTTTATTACAAGAGTACTGAAGGGTGATGAGATTCAGACAATAACATCAATAATTCAATCTCTTTCTGAGAATCTCGAAAAATCAGGCTTCTGGGCAGGTATAAAAAATCATTCATCTTTAAATAATCTTAAAAAGATTCTGAATATAAAGAATTTTGATGTTAATAATGAGAACTTATCAATACTTCAGACTGAACTGGAATATGCAAAACTCCTTTATGAAGCAAGAAAAATTGAAACAGAGATTCAGAAAATCGGTAATATCCATGTTTTATCCGAACAAATCAGAACTCTAAAAAGAAAACAGAAAAAACTTGCAATTGATATACTAAAAAACAAACGCAGAGAAGCGCTAAAAGGGTTAATGCATGACCCTGTTAAACGTCAGAGATTATTTGTTCACTCAAAATCACTTACAGAAAGAAAGAAAAACCTTCAGAACAGACTTCTTGAGCAGGAAGATTTTAAACCGCTTTTGGAAGCATTCCCATGCTGGTGTGTTACAACTTATGCTGCTTCAGGTTCTTTACCTTTAAAACCGGGATTGTTTGATGTTGCAATTATTGATGA
>CACWIL010000275.1 GCA_902760905.1 uncultured bacterium | reverse complement strand
ATAAAATAAAGTAACTATATATTTTTTTACACAAAGTATGACAATTGTCCTGTCATACTGAGCATAAGCAAAGTATCTCATAAAAAGAGATTCTTCGGGATTAAATTGCTATTTTCCTCAGAATGACAGGATTATAACAATATTACTGTAAAATAGTATATTATTTTTTTGTTATTTAATAATACCATACTCTTTTCCAAGTCCGGTAAGTATTTCAACTGCTTTATCAATTTGCTCAAATGACAAATTCTTCATTGTACAGAGTCTTAAACGACATTCTTTTCTTCTTACTGCAGGATAAGTAACAATATTTACATAAACCCCTCTTTGTCTGAGTTTTTCGTACATTTCAAACAAAATCTGTTCATTATAAATCATAACCGGTACAATTGCAGACTGAGAATGACCAATATCAAAACCTGCATCTACAAGCTTTTGTTTAAGATAATTTGTCTTTTCCCAAAGTTCTTTTCTGCCTGCTGTATCAGTTTCAAGAAGTTTGTAAACTTCATTCAGACCGCCTGCAACAGAAGCCGGCATAGCAGTTGAGAAGAAATAGCTTCTTGCATAAAGTCTTAAGTACTGAACAACTTTTCTTGAAGCTGCACAATATCCGCCAAGACCACCCTGACCTTTTGACAGCATGCTTACATGCAAATCAATTTTATCCATAACGCCATAGTGCTCAGCAGTACCACGACCTGTAGGACCAACAATACCAACACCGTGAGCATCGTCAACCATTACTCTGCAGTGATACTTTTCAGCAAGTTCTACAATCTTGTCCAAGTATGCCATATCGCCATCCATAGAAAATACACCGTCTGTAATAATTAATCTGCCGGTTTTTTCTTCAGGAAGTCTCGATAATATTCTTTCCAGCCCTTTCATATCTCTGTGCGGAAATACTTTGATTTCAGCCCCTGACAAAACATTTCCGTCAAAAATTGATGCATGATTTGCTGCGTCATTTATAATTACATCATTTTTACCGCAAAGTGCAGAAACGATACCTATATTTGCACCATATCCTGAAGGAAATACAATACAGTCTTCCGTTCCATGGAACTTAGCTATTCTTGCTTCAAGTTCTTTGTGTATTTCTGTTATACCTGCATAATTAGAAACAGCTCCCATACCATATCCGAATTTTTCAAGAGCTTCTCTTGCGCCCTGCATAACCTGAGGGTGTGTGGATAAGTTCAAATAAGAGTTTGAACCTAACATAATGACATCGTGTACAGAGCCGTCTTTTTCTTTTATTTTTGAATCCGGCTGAACTTTGTTCATTGTAACCATGCCCAAACCTTCATTGCCTGTGAGTATTCCGCTTTGCAACACTTCATCAACTCTGTCACATTTTCCGAATAAATCCTCTCCGTCAAGTGTATCAATAAAGTTTTCAAACTTGATGTTCATTGATTCTTTGTCTTTTAAATCCAACACTGTCAATTCCTCTCAACGTAAAAAAATACTTTTTAAACTATTAGCCTACTTAATATTCTAAACCAACATAAAAAAAATGTACTGATTTCGGACTAAAATGTTACTAAATTTAACATTTAATTTCCGCTATTATCATTTTGCACAATATCCTTTGACAAGAAGGTAATTTTACTCCCGCCGTAATTTTTTTGTTTTAAAACTTCAAATCCTGTAAAATCCACATTTTCAGAGTGTTCTACAATTATAATATTTCCATTGGCAATTTTTAAAACACTTTCATACAGATTACTTTTATACGGCGGATCAATATAAATAACATCAAAATATTCATTGGTTTTTGATAAAATTTTTACGCTGTCACCTATTGTTATTTCAGGATTAAGATTAAGCATATTATAATTTTTTTTAATAATTTCTGCAGATTTTCTGTTGAGTTCAAATACTTTTACTGATGAAAATCCTCTTGATAAAGCTTCCAGTCCCATAATACCAGAGCCTCCAAAGACATCAAGAAATGATTTATTCTCAAATGTGCCAAGTATTGAAAAAAGCGAATTAAAGACACCCATTCTGGTTTTTGATAATGTTGGGCGTGTAATTGCTTCATCAGGAGCTGTTATCTTTCTGCCTTTATATTTTCCGGCTGTTATTATCATCAGTTTAAATCCAATTTTTCAATTTTTACATTAAAAACACTTTCAATATCAACACCGTTTAATATTTCAGATATCAAATCTTCAGGTGATAATTTTTCAGACAAATGAGGAACCAAGCCCAGAATTTTTATATTAGTAAACTCTTCAATGACACGAGGTATAGAGTTTAACAGTTCTTTAGAAGAATCTTTTCTTATATTATTTATAACAACACCCCTCACTTCTATACCCTTTTCCAGAGCTGCAGCAATTGTCATCAGCGTAGTGTTAATTGAATCCTTGTTTGGCTCTGTAACGATTAGAAGAGGAACATTCAGTTTTCTAATCATATCTGCAACCAACAAATTGGGAGCGATTGGGCTTAAAATACCGCTATCTCCGTCTATAATTGTGCAATCTGAAACAGAAGTTATTCTTTTATATTCATTATTAATATAATCAATATCAATTGTTTCATTATCACATTCTGATGCAATAATCGGTTCCAAACTTGATTTATATAAATATGAAAAATGCGAATTTATATATGGATCAATTGATTTTATAAATGTTAAAT
>CACWIL010000274.1 GCA_902760905.1 uncultured bacterium | reverse complement strand
CAAACATTTTTGCATGAAGATCGATTACATCACGTGGTTGAGAGTTTAGACCAACTACGTTAACACCACGTGCAAGAGATTGTAACTGAACACCTTCTGCAACAGAATCTACTGCACTTCTTATTTTATCCATTGTTTCAAAAGCATTTTCGTTACAGAAAAATATCGGAGCCTGAAAACGAGCACCGCCTGCTGTTTCAAAATGTCTGAGTCCTGCGCTTACTGCTGATTGCAGTGCCGGAATGAAGTCATCAACGAGAACTTTTGCCCCGAAGATTGATTGGAAACCGTCTCTGAATGACGTATCCATTACCTTAATTTGTTTTGTCATAATTTTATCTCCATTTATTATATTAGTTATTTTGCAAACATTGCTGCTACAATTGCTGCTGCAACTTCTGAGTCATCAGATGCAACTGTTTTCTTTGCTGTCCCTGCCGTTTGCGGAACTGCTTCAGGGAAAATCTCATTAAGTTTTCTGACAACTTTTGACATAATGAACATTGAAATAATCATTAAGCATAAAAAAGAAAGAACTGTTCCCATGCCGATAAGCATTGCGGACAATCCTTCAATTAATAATTCGTTCATAAAATATCTCCTATTAAAAGTATATGTTCTTTGTTAGCTTTATCAACCAGTTTTAACGCACCGTTATCTGTAATATCAATTGCTTTCCCCTCTATTGTTTTATCGAAAACTTTAACGGCTACATCGTTGTTGAGGAATTCTGCTCTTCTTTTATAATCTTCTTTTATTAAAATAAAACCTTCCTCTAAAAATCTATTATAATACAAACAAAACTTATTTATAACTTTTTGTAAAAAAACTTCTTTATCAATGAATTTTCCTGTTTCAAGGTTTAAGGAAGTCGCAGGCTGGTCGATATTTTCAAGAACTTCTTTTGGCACATTCAGATTTACTCCAAACCCTAAAATAAGACCTTTTAAGAATCCATTTTGTGTTGTCACTGCCTCTGCTAAAATACCTGAAATTTTCTTCCCGTTTACCCTGATGTCATTGGGCCATTTAATCTTTGGATTAATATTATATTCTTCAAAAGCTTCAGCCAGCACAACACATAAAAGCTGGGTTAAATTAGAATAAACGTCCCTCATCTCATCTGAAGGTTTTAAAACAATACTTGCGTAAATATTATTTTCACCGGTATAATTCCATTTTCTCTGAAGTCTTCCCCGTCCTGCAGTTTGTTTATAAGTATAAACAACTGTCCTGTCCGGAATATCATTTACCCTTTCTTTTGCATACTTATTCGTTGAATCAATCTCTTCTAAATATAAATAATCCATAAATTAATTATATTATAAATAGTATGCAAAATAAAAACCGTTATAAAATAACGGTTTTATTTTTTATATTATTTACATTCAATTCCTAAGCTGATTTTTTTACATCCTCTTTTTCTGGATTTAATGATATCTCTTTTGCAGTATTACTGTCTTCCTGATTCAAAGCAACTTCGTGTGCTTTTTGTTCGGCTTTTTTTGCATTAAGTTTATCACCAAACCAGTTTGCGACAGGCGTCATTATTACAGGAGTAAAATATCTGTAAATAAGAGCAAATACGGTAATCGAAGCAAGAGTTCTGAAACCTTTTAGTTTTTTGCTTAAAGTTGCAGCTTTTTCTGCAATTTCTTTTGTATCTTTACCTTCGTCTTTTGCAATATCAATTACATGTTGATATTGACCGGAATATCTGTATTCATTCTTTTTAACCCAATTGTTTATTGCTTTATCAACAGTATAAGCAGCTGCAGTAGGAACTATAAAACATAATCCCTGATTGATTGCTAATGTTCTTCTTCTGTCAGGATCCAATTCTTTATTGGTTAAAGTTTGCTGCATATATACACTACTTGTAATTAAAGAGCCAAACGCAGTCATATGCTGGGTAAGATTGCCCGGTAACTTGGATAATTTTTCAGATAATTTTTGTAAAGTCGGACTTTCTATAAGCGGCTTACCGTATAATTTACCTAAAAACTCACCTACGGCATCCATTAGTTTTCCCCAATATTTTTTCACAAAATTAGTACTTTGTTCTTTTCCTTTAAAACTTACGGATTTTTTATTGTTATCTTCTTGTGCTTTATCAGGTGTTTTTACAATTTCTGCTTTTTTCTTTGCAGAAGATTTTTGAATATTAAACAGATTTTTTAATGACCAAGGTATTAAAGCTACTGTTAATGCGGCAACAGGAACTCTGAACAATAAATCAGGAGCCCATGTTAATGTCTTAAATAAACCGTCATTAGCTGCATCTGCCTCTGCCATTTCATTTGTAATTTCAGTACCGAGTCTGCCGTTAACACCATTTTCTTGATATGAGCAATATTTATAAATATTTTCTTTTGAATCTAAACGTTTTTTGCCTGAAATACGAGGTTTATAATCACAAGTTTCATAAGGTGATGATACGCCAATCTCATCTAAGTCAAGCTTCCATTGTTTTCCGTTTACGTCTTTCCAATGTCTGAAATCAATAACCTTATCATTTTTGTCGTACATAGAGTTAATATCTATATCTCCCCATTTAGACTTGGACTCTTTTGCGTCTTTAATGAGGTTTTGCATAAAGTCTTTATTAAAATCCTTTAACATGATTTGTGCTTCATTCATGCCATCTTCTTTTATGAAAATACC
>CACWIL010000273.1 GCA_902760905.1 uncultured bacterium | reverse complement strand
TTATCTGTCTATGGTGTCATGGTTATGGTTCAATAGATTCTTCTCCGTTCATTTCTGAATATAATGATGCAGAAAGAGATGCAGAACATTCAAGTCTGGTACATTCTAAATTGTACTTAGTACTTTCTGTTATCCTCATGATTATTAATTTAATTTATTTCTTCCTTTATCTTCTTCGCCGTTCAGAGGTAGAAAATCTTTCGTTCTCGCAGTTATGTTTATTTACCAGTCTGTATCTAAGTATTTTCTTTTTTGGTGAATATTCTATTGCATCCTCAATTAGAATACCTTATTTACTCTTTGAAAAAATATTTAAAGGCGCAACAGCTCTTTTAACCGGATATATGATTGTTGGCTTTACACGAGACTTTCTGCATTATTTTGAATCCAAAAGAAATAAAATTTTACGTTTTATTATAACTGTAATTGCAATTATAATTCCTTGTACTGCAACTAATATTCCAGATTTCCGAATCCGTTTAAGATTTGGATTTATGCTGATAATGATTCAGTATATTTACTTTGTTAAAATTGTTTATACTTCAATCAAACGAAAGGATAAAAGATTTTTGCAATATGTTTTCTGCCTTTCTCCATTCTTCGTTGCCTTTTTATCTCAGATAATTGCAAAGTTCTTCTTCCATCAGAGAATAGATACACTTCTGCTTGCAATCAGCTGGGTTGCAGTTATCTTCCTTTTCCTTGGAATTCTTATCATTCATTTTGTTCAGCTTGCTAATGAAGTTGAATTTATGAATAAGAATCTTGAAAACCTTGTTACAGAAAGAACAGAAGCGCTTGAAAAAGAAAAGAACAGAGCCATTAAAGAAATAGATCTTGCAGGTTTTGTACAGAGAAGCTTTTATAAAGTTGATACCTCTGAGTTAAAGGACTGGGAGCTGCAAATTACATTTAAACCTATGGCTGGAGTTTCCGGAGACCTTTATATAGTTTTTATTTCAGAAAATCATTTGAATGGTATCGGCATTTTTGATATCTCCGGTCACGGTATTGCATCAGGTCTTGTAACAATGCTTGTTAAAAATATTATTGAGCAGGAATTTAACAAGGGATTAAAGCTTCCGTTAAATGAAGTTATGTCAAAAATTAATGACAGAATTATTGTTGAAAAAGGCAATATTGAAAATTATCTTACTGGTCTATTGATTCGTTTTAATGAAGCTGATATTGAGCTTGTAAATGCAGGTCATCCAAAGGCAATTATGTTTAATTCTGAAACTGGTAAAATCTGCAATATCGAACAGGAAGGAATAAATCAGTATGGTGCTATTGGTATAGCTGATTTCCCTATCAATTTTGAAACAATCAGATTTAATTTGAATAAGGGTGATGAATTAGTTTTGTATACTGATGGTATTACAGAATGTATGAATTCTGAAAAAAAATATTTTGGAACAGAAGGAATTCTTGCTGTATTCAAAAATTCAATTGGTCGTCCTGTAAAGGAACAGGTCGAAGCTCTTCCAATTGCACTCAAAAGATTTTCAGACTCCGAAAATTTTAATGATGATATTACATATATCATTCTTAAAAAACTTGTATAAAAATATTTGTTTTATCAAATTCTCTTGACGATTAAGATTTTAATAACTATATTTACTAATGCTTAGGGGGTGTCCCGGTTTCGACGGAATTGGGAAATCTTGTACTGCAGGTAGGGGTGAAGGTCCCTTAAACTGACGAACAAATAACTGCAATTTTCGCAAGAAAAGAAGAAGAAGCTGATGAGGCTTCTTTCGAAGCAGAAGCACTCGCTGCGTAAGTAGCCGTGCAGGAACTCAGGTGGCCCTGTTCCGCGTTGTCTGATGTTCTTTTACCTTATCGGGACTTGCTGCGCATTGTGTCTGGTCTTTGCGTGGGACTTTTAATCAGAATACGGAGGCGACGCTTGTTATGCTGCTACCGGCTCCCGACAACCACCTCGCATAACTAAACTTGTAGACGTACCTGGTTTACTTTTTCGGACGGGAGTTCAATTCTCCCCACCTCCACTAAATGCTCCGTTTAATCACGGGGCATTTCTTTTTTAACAACCTAAACAAGTTTCTTCAAAATAATATAAGTTATATCATCATTAAAGTTTTCTGTGCCGGAGAACTTTCTTAAAGCCGCTGGAAGTGCTGTTACCTGATCTTTTACACTTAAGCCGATATTATTCTTAAATACTGCCAGTACACCTTCATGGCCAAAATACTTTTTTTCAGGACTCATACAGTCAGTAATTCCATCGGTATATAAAACAAGTTCATCGTCTTTTTGCATATTGAATTTTATTGTTTCAAAATTGATTGGGAAATCTGCAATTCCTATTGCTCCATATTGATTTACGCCTTCCTGCTCAATATTTGAAATTTTGCCACTTTCTGCATTATATAAAATTGCTTTAGGATGCCCTGCATTTACAAGTTCAATATCATTTTTATTGAAACGAATCAGCATTCCGGTAAGATAATTTTCAATGCTTCCTTTTTCAGCAATAATTCTATCGTTTATTTTTTCCATAACATTATTTAAAGGAAGTTTCTTACCTTTTTTGAATTCTTTTTCAATAATATTTTTTACAAGCATGGTTACTAAACCTGATGCAATACCGTGGCCTGAAATATCAAATATACCGATTCCATCCAGATGGTTTTCTGTAATAAA
>CACWIL010000272.1 GCA_902760905.1 uncultured bacterium | reverse complement strand
CCACTGAAAGCATTCCAAAAGCTCATTTGCCTCAATCGATATAGATTTTGCAAGATTTGCCGGTGTGTGGAACTGATCCCAGTCACGGTCTGCGGTAAATTTTCTGATTCTGTTTATTGTTTGTTCTGTCATATTTTTTTTATAACGCAAATGTTTATTTTTTGCACTATAAAACGAGACTTCTATTGCAATAATTTTAAACTACAAGTTTACAGATTTCCATCCAAATCAGTGCTACCCTTTATATATGCGTCCTACAAAAAGTAAAGAACAGCTGGCCTATTATAAACATCTGCTTGCTATCGATAAAAAAAGGAACGAATTATCCAATCGTAAAGATGATGAAGATAATTATATTGAAATTCCAAGAATGCTTATTGGATATAAAATCAAGCTTGTTCCTATAGATTCATTGAAAAATCGAGATGATGGTCTTGCAGAAGCTGTTGCCGTATCTACCTCATGGTTTCGTTTTTCTGATAAGCCATTCAGGTTATGCAATTTAAAAAGCTATCGATGCGAATTCAGAAATAATCTTTTTTATTGGGATTGCTATGAAAAGGATGAATTTGAAAGCGAATATTTCCAGAACAAAGTCTTTAAGAAAAGTCATCTTAAACTTCTGGATATTTGTGAAAAAGATTTTCTAAAACTGAGTGAATCTGCAAAAAAATATTTTGTTCAGGGATTTAAAGAATATGACAAACGCGGTAATCCTGTTTACATCTATCATCCTGATATCCCAAGAACTTATGTCCGTGAATATGAAGAAAAACTCTTTTGGAATCGCCTTTATATTCCTGATGGTGAAGCTCTATCTGAAAAGAAAAAACTTGATAACTGGCTTAATTACAAAAGAGAATGTGAACTCTGGCACTATGAGGGCTGGAAAACAAGCCGCTATTGCAAATGGGAACGTGATGTCACTCATAAACAAATTCGTGCTCAATCAAAAGTTGAATTAGAAAAAGCTGTCAGAGAATATTTTGAAACCGAATAATCCGCCTCATTATTTGAATTTAAACTAACAGTTTAATTCTTTTATTCTCCTTTTGTTTTAGTATGAAACGTGTAGGAGAATGACTTGGATCAACCTAGTTCAATAAAATTATTTAAAGAGAATAATATCCGCTATGTCTGGGATGATGAAAAAGAAGACTGGTACTTTTCTCTCTTTGATATAATTTCATTTTTGATAGACTGTACTAATCCTGAAGAATACGTAAAAGAAATACTTTCTCACGATAAAGGCCTATCTCTTAGATGGAATACAATTTGTGTTCCAGTTCAAATGCCTGGAAATGATGGAAATAAACATGAAGTTCAATCCGTAAATACCCAGGAGTTATTCCGTATCATACAATCAATTCCTTCAAAAAAAAGCAGAACCAATCAAGCAATTTCTTGCAGAAATGGGCGCAGAACGCTTAAAGCAAATGCAAAATCCAGAACTTTCCATACAACAGGCTCTTCAGGATTATCGTAGGATGGGATATTCGGAAAACTGGATTAATATGCGGCTAAAGTCGATTGAAATAAAAAAGGGCCTTACAGACCAGTGGAATTTGCATAACGTAAAAGATCCTTCACAGCATGAGGCACTCACAGATGTTATTTGTAAAACCTGGTCCGGCAAAACTGTAAAGGAATACAAAAAGTTTAAGGGACTAAAAAAAGAATCTCTGAAAGACAACATGACCAATATTGAACTGGTTTTGAATATGCTCGCTGAAATTTCTGCTTCAACCATTACAGAGGTAAAGAATCCGCAATCTTTTGAGGAAAATGTGCAGTGTGCGCATGATGGAGGAAGTGTTGCAGCAGTTGCTCGTCAAAGTCTTGAAAAGGAGTTGGGGAAAAGCGTAATTTCGCCGTTAAATGCCGAAGACACTCTTTTAGAACAGACGAAGAGAATCGAAAAGAATTAATTTGTAAGTACATTAAAAATCTTAATTTGATTGGAGAAAAATACTAAAATAGAACTATGGGAATGCGAAGATTATTTATTATCAGAAAGGATTTACACCTTTCTGCTGGAAAGCTTGGGGCAATGGTTGCGCATTGTGCAGAAGGATATTGGATCTGGCTTATACGAAAAAATCTTAAGGACGAAAACGGAACTGTTCATGTCTCTTTTGACCTGGATCGTGAAATATATAACGATTATTTGAATGGTCGTATCACAAAGACAATCTGCGAGGCAAGAAATCTGAATAAACTGCTTCAAGCTCGTGATATGGCGTTGGAATTGGGACTGGTCGAAAATCAGGATTTTGGAATGATAAACGATGCCTGCCTTACAGAGCTTACTCCCGAATGGGTTGATGAAAATGGCGAAGGGCACTGCACAGTAGGAATCTGGTTTAAGCCTCTGCAGGATGATGTTGCACATAGCATCAGTAAGAAGTTTCAGCTGTATAAGGATTAAATTACAAGTTTAATGATTTTTCTTATGACCTCTATTATCTTAAAAACATAAACAAATGGAGGTTGAAAAATGACATTACAGAAAGCAATGCGTGTTAGAGCTGAGCTAAAAAAAGAGGTTAGCAATTTGAATGTACTTGTCCATGGTTATTCTCATCAGATTTCATTTAAGGGTAAAGTTCCTGAAGCTGAAGAAATTGCAGCAAAACGTGCTGAAAAAGTTGTTGCTCTTGATGGTATGAGTTATGAAG
>CACWIL010000271.1 GCA_902760905.1 uncultured bacterium | reverse complement strand
GATTATGCAGGATTTTTGTGCCAAAAATAACAAACTAAAAATATAAGGAATTTAAAAAATGGCTTCATGGATGGTACATTTAAGAATCGCAGATAAACTCCTTGATCAGTTAAAGGATATTGATGAAACCGCATTTGTCATGGGAAATATTGCACCAGATAGCGGAGTTCCAAATGAGGACTGGACAAAGTTTACTCCTCCAAAAACAGTTTCACATTTCAAAGATGGCAAATACAATGCCTCCATCAACATCGACGAGTTTTGTTTCCAGTATTTTAATAAAGAAATCAATAAGACTTATAGCAAAAAGCAGTTTTCTTTTTTCCTGGGATATTATGTCCATTTATTATCTGATGTTGAATGGTCTAAGTTTGTTTATACTCCTTTAATTCAGGCATATCCGAAAGAAGCAGCTGAAGATGAATATAAGCTTGTGTGGACTGCAAAGAAAGACTGGTACGATATTGATTTCTTATACTTAAAACAACATCCAGATTTCCGTGGCTTTTCAATTTATGAACATGCAGTAAATTTTGATAATGAGTTCATGTCTATTTTTTCAAAAGACGCCTTTGAAAATAGAAGGCAATATATCTGCTGGTTTTATCGAAATGATGAAAGAGGCGAGCTTGAGCGCGAGTATAAATATCTGACTCCAGAAGATGCAGAAGCTTTTGTTCAAAATACGGTTGAGAAAATCAAAACAATCGTAAGGGAAAACATTTTATAAATAATTCGCTGTGAAAGTTTAAACAAAATACATATTGACAATCATCTATGTATCATCTATAGTTTTACATATAGATAATTGTCTATATGAGGAAGGCTATGAAAGAATCAGAAATCGCTGTTATTTGCAAAGCTCTGGGTGATGAAAATCGTGTTCAGATTATAAAAATGCTGACAGGTGGCGAATTGTGTGCCTGTAAAATTTTAGATGCGTTTAATATCACTCAGCCAACACTTTCCCATCACATGAAAATTTTAACTGACTGCAATCTTGTGAATTCGCGAAAAGAAGGGAAGTGGACATATTATTCAATAAACAACGAAACCTTCTCAAACTTTAAAGATGCTGTTTCAGAGTTTACCTGTAAAACTTCAACAAAAAAGAAATCTGGCAGCCAGTGCTGTTGTTGCAAGGACTAGTTATATGGGAATTTTTATTCAGAATCAGATTCTTGGAATGCTGTGGCTAAAAACTCTTACAGGGAAAATGCTGACAGCTTTTGGGCTTGATATAGAAAGCCGCATTGGTGGAAGCGTTCACTTTTTTCTTTATGATGTAATTAAAATCACCCTTCTGCTTTTTGTGCTGATTTTTATAATCTCATATATTCAGTCGTTTTTTCCACCGGAACGAAGTAAGAAAATCCTTTCGCGCTGTAAAGGCTTTCCTGCACGGGTGATTGCGGCTCTTTTGGGAACTGTAACATCTTTTTGTTCCTGTTCTTCAATTCCGCTTTTTATGGGATTCACTACGGCGGGGCTTCCTCTTGGAGTAACTTTCAGTTTTTTGATTTCTTCCCCAATGGTTGATTTTGCTTCGCTAATTCTTTTGACCAGTATCTTTGGCTGGAAGATTGCGATTGCTTATGTTGTACTCGGTCTTGTTGTTGCAATTGCAGGTGGAACTATAATCGAGCATCTCCATATGGAAGATCAGGTTGAAGTGTTACTTACTCCTGTAAAATGCTGCTGCTCATGTTCAAAAGCAAAAACAACTCAGAAACAGAGACTTGTGACAGCATTGCATTCTGTTACTGATACTCTCAAAAAAGTTTTTCCTTATATTCTTTTGAGTGTTGCTGTGGGCGCTGTAATTCACAACTGGATTCCTGAGAATTGGATTATCAATACACTTGGTGTGAAAAATCCGCTTGGAGTAATTCTTGCGGTGTTTGCCGGCATTCCAATGTATTCAGATATTTTTGGATGTATTTCAATTTCTGAAAGCCTGCTGGCAAAGGGTGCGCTCTTGGGAGTTGTACTCAGCTTTATGATGGCAGTGACGACTTTGAGTTTGCCATCGCTGATTATGTTGAAGAAAATGATTAAAACAAAGCTGCTGGTAGTTTTTGTTTCAATCTGTGTGGCAGGAATTATTCTTGTCGGATATTTCTTCAACGTTTTTCAGACATTGTTTTTGAATTAAATAAATTGTTAGTATAAAGGAGAAAGAAGATGAATCACAAAGAAAAGGCGTTGATTTATTTTTCGCAGAAGATGCATTGCTCTCAGTCGGTAATTGCGGCTTTTGCAGAAGAATGTGGAATAACAGAAGCACAGGCTCTAAAGCTTGGCAGCTGTTTTGGTGGCGGTATGCGTAAGGGTGAAGTTTGCGGTGCGGTTACCGGAGCATTGATTGTGTTAGGGTTGCTGTACGGGCAGTCTGCAGTCGATGATTCAGAAGGCCGTCTTGTTTCAAATAAAGTGAATGATTTAATGATGGATCGCTTCAAAGAAAAATGCGGCTCTTATATATGTAATGATTTATTGGGTTGTGATATAACTTCAACAGAAGGCCATAAATATTGTTTAGACAATAATCTGTTCACCGAGTTCTGTCCGAAAATGGTTGCTGCTGCTGTTGAGATAGTTGAGGAAATCTATAAAAATATCATCTTCAAAAATCAATAAATTATGATATAATAAAATAAAAGGAGGTTTTGACATGTATGCT
>CACWIL010000270.1 GCA_902760905.1 uncultured bacterium | reverse complement strand
TTATAGTAAAATAAGGGGCATGTTTGCCGACAGACTTTAGGTATTTCCAATGATAATTGCTCTGAACTGTCAGTCAACGTCTAAATTTTTAGTTAGGTTGTTAGTATACTTATCTGTAGCGTCAGGACTGGGCTTGTTATTTGCTTCACCAGTCGCGAGCCAACTTCTCGGAACGTACATGGTTCCTAAGTCTTCTTTTTGGTAAGGATTATTAAGCTCGTAATATCTAAGTTTCATTTCATTATCAGGTTTACTAGTAAACGAAATTGCATAACCATAATTTAAACCGCCATCATCCCCCGATGAATACGGTTTTAAATTGGAATCAGTATAATACTGTGTTATACCCATGTTTTTGCCATCTTCATTCTTAATAGTGCCGCCCACAGTGTAACCATTACTTAAATCAATGCCTGCATTCTGTAAAGCCGAAACATAATTTTTATAGATGTCTGGTTTGCTCTGTGCAAGTTCTGATAACCATTTCCCACCATCCACAGCAGTATAAATATTTAGAGAGCCATCTGGAAGTACTAAAATGCTTAAATAATCGCCATTCAATGTAGCAGGATTATCTACTTTTTTATAATCATCTTTCTTCGCGTTATTCTTTTTAAAGTTTGCAGCTATAGCCTCCCCTAACTTTTTAATTCTGTCCTTGTCCGCTGCTAAACGACCTTCCGGAGTAGAAACATCATTGCAATGCCAACAACAAACGCAAGTAATAGGGCATATTCCACTATGCCCTGGCCTTTTCGTTTCCGTTTTAAATAAGCTAAAGTTTTTGACACACGAATCGCCCCTTTCACTTCAGCAAGAAATCAAAAAACAACTTTTCTTCGCTGGTAAAAATTCAGAATCCATATACTTTAATTATTTACAGAATATCCTCTCCAGCCTGAGCCGGTAACTTCAATATTCATACCTTCCGAATACGTTTTACTATTTGCATCACCGTTATGTGTAATTACAGTAACGCTTTTAACTGTATCTCCATCATAATGAAGCTGGGCTGTAACAGTTCTCCTTGCTCCTGTTTCAGTCATATCATTGGAATAAAAAAATCTATCTCTTGATACTGTCCTTTTGTTTATACTCCCTGCAGAATTCTGGGCATATGTTGTTGCCTTACCATCCGTAACATAATCAATTGCGTTCATCTCTGAGTCGTGTCCCAAAGTAATGTAAGGAGTACTGGCATCATAGTGATCCCAATAAGAAAGGACAGTTAATGTTTTTGAATCTCCATTTGTATTTGGCTTAACATCATTTTCTGTAACACCGGGGATCAACTTTTTTAATTCTTCTAAAGCAGCATTTTTATCCAGCCCAATAAGGTTTTGTACAAGTGATTGAAGCCCCTCCTGATCCGCCTTTATACGCTTTTCGTTTGATATGGCAGCAAGCTCGGTATCTGTAGCGTTATGAAATTCCCCATAATAATCATAATATGTCCTATAAGCAAGATAATCTGCTACGTCATCAAACACTCTGTTCACCGCACTACCAATGTTAGAGTTGCTTAGCATCATGGCAATGCCTACGACGAAAGCAAGCAGCAGAGCATATTCAACTATGCCTTGACCTTTTCTATGCAGATAATCTTTAGTTGTGAGCATTAGCCTCACTCCTGTCTTGAAGTCTTTACGTTTTTATTGTTTATAAATTAGAACAATAAACAGATCCGATACTATAAGTAAATAGGCATCCAGCAACTTTTTATTGAGCACTTGATTTCTTCTTAATCTGCTTTTCTTTTCTATCTTAACCTAATGTAATTTTCTTCATCAATACCCGTGTATAATGTAGGTTGCACATCACCTACATAAAGATATACCTCACCAGAACCCAAAATCACAGGCCAACCACGATACGTTATGTTTTTTTTCGGATAGCATCCTTTTGTTTTATCAAAAGAAACCTTGGCGTTCTCAACAATGTAACTACCAGAATTACTAACAGTACCAGTAATTTTAACGAAAATTTGGGACTCCAACGTTCCATTTTGATACGAACTTTTGTACTCGAGATGCTTTTGCTCCCACCCTTTTTCAATGGTCAGATTTGTTTTTTCCTTCAATGCAATATAATAATTGGATCCATATTGGATAATATCTCCTTTTTTAAAATCGAATACCCCTCCATTGCTAATATCCTTTGGATTCTTACTGGCAATACAAATACTCTTCCAATCAGCAGGCTTATTTAGTAAGTCATCACCGTACCAGTTGGTCATACCATTATTACCGCCAGTTGTAGCGACGCCTGTGTCTTTAAATGTAACTACATCCTCCTGACCATTCTCACCTTTTACTCTTCTTATGTGCACTTCAAGTCCATTCGAATGCTGCTCATTGAAATCAGCATTGTTTACAGTCGTATTATGCTGACTCCTGGGATCAATAGACAGTTGCACACCGACAACTTTCACTGCGCCTTCTGTTTCATAGCTTTCAGGATAAATATAACTCCCGGAATAATCATATTCGAACTTAACCCTAAGCCCATTTTCCTGAAAAGTACCAGCTCTATCAGCCCATGTTTGGCTTACTATGTAATCAGAAACCAAATACAGACGGTCATGATTATAATTAGCGTTTTCTACAACTGTATCTTTGTCTTCAGCGATGTCTGTATATATACCCTGCATCCAGGCAAAAATATTTTCTGTTTCAGATTTGTTTAAATATCCTTTTGCAGTACTGAACTTCATTCCCTGTTTTGTTGTCGTATCGTAAGGAACAAAATGTCCTAGCAAAACCTCCTGATTATTTGCCATGTCAGCAGTATAATCCTTACCATCATCTTTACCCTTCAGCAAACTTATTATGTCATTTTGTGTCTTACCAAGGAAAAACTTAGCAATATTTACCAACGTTTGCTGATCCGCAGCAAGGCGATCAGCTTGAGACGCATCTTTAGTAAACGATGTACCATTGCTACTAAATTCATTCTTATAATATTTCGTAGGGTCTTCTACGCCCCAATCAAATCCATTAGCACCAACTCCAGCAACGCCAGAAACCCGGCCGGTACCAGTGTTAGTACTGGTTCCGGTATCGGTGCTGGTTCCAGTGTTAGTACTGGTTCCGGTATCGGTGCTGGTTCCGGTGTTAGTGCTGGTTCCGGTGTTGGTGTTGGTGCTGGTACCGGTGTCGGTGCTGGTTCCGGTGTTAGTGCCGGAACTACTGGAACTACTACCTCCATCACTAAAGGCATCAGTCAAAAAAGCAGATACACCATGATTAAATGAATCATTCATTGCTTCTAATAATCCAGAATCGTGCACCATAAACCCTATGCCCACACAAAAACCGAGAATCAAAGCAAATTCCACCAGTCCCTGTCCTTTCTGTTTTAATAAACAAAGTGTACGA
>CACWIL010000269.1 GCA_902760905.1 uncultured bacterium | reverse complement strand
CAAGAACGAATCTGTCAAACTTAACGATATTTAATTTGCCAGTAATAAGTTGCTCAATTGTTTGGTCAGGATTCTTAACGAATGGTTGTTCGATTAAGCATCTTTGAGCCATTAATTTGTTTACACGTCCTTCAACAATTTTAGCTCTGATTTGCTCAGGTTTCTTCTGAAGGTCTTCTTTACCCATTTCAATTCTTGTTTCTTCTTCAATAACAGAAGCAGGGATATCAGCTCTTGAAACGAATTCCGGAGCAGAAGAAGCGATGTGTAAGCAGATGTCTTTTGTTAAAGTTTCATCTTTTGCATCTGTTAATAAAAGAACACCGATTTTGCCGTTGTGGATATATGTAGAAGTGTTACCTTCGTATCTGACAAATCTTCTTACGGTGATTTTCTCACCGATAGAAGCTATTTTTTCTTTGATAACGTCAGCAACTAATTTACCGCATTTTGGGCAAGTTGTGTTCAATAATGCATCAACATCAGCGGGGTTTGAGTTAGCAACAAGCTCTGCCAAGCCTTCTGTAAGTTCAACGAATTCAGCGTTTTTAGCAACGAAGTCTGTTTCGCAGTTAACTTCAATCATAGCACCGATTCCGTCTGCAACATAAGATGCGATTCTGCCTTCAGCAGCAATTCTGCCCATTTTCTTATCAGCAGATAATATACCTTTTTGGCGGAGAACTTCCATTGCTTTTTCCATATCACCGTCAACTTCAACTAAAGCTTTTTTAGCATCCATCATACCGGCGCCGGTTTTATCACGAAGTTCTTTTACCATAGTAGCTGTAATATTCATTTTTTTCTCCTTCTTTTCAATAATTTCATTAAAAATCAGTTTAATGGAAAATTGAAAATTAAAAATGGAAAATTGTTATTAATATTTCAATTGTATAACTTGTTTTTCAAGGTTACTTTTAAAATAATTTTCAACTTTCCATTTTACATTTTCCATTTGTTAATTATACATTAGCAGTTTCTTCAACGCCGGCATCTGCAGCTGTAATTGCTTCAGCCTTGTTTCCTGCAGCTTTGTTTTCTCTGAGTTGTTTTCCTTCAAGAACTGCATCAGCTAGTTTTGAAGTAATTAACTTAATAGAACGGATAGCATCATCATTACCCGGGATGATGTAGTTAATTCCGTCCGGGTTAGCATTTGTATCAGCCAAGCAAATAACAGGGATGTTAAGTTTGTTAGCTTCTGCAATAGCGATATCTTCTTTTGCCTGGTCTACTACGAAGATAATATCAGGTAAACCGCGCATTTCTTTAATACCGCCTAAAGTTTTGCTTAATTTTGCCAATTGTCTGTTAAGTTGAGCCTGTTCTTTTTTAGGTAATTTTTCAGCGTGACCAGAGTTGATGAAATCTTCAAGTTCTCTTAATTTGTTAACTCTGCCTCTGATTGTTTCAAAGTTAGTTAACATACCGCCTAACCATCTTCTGTTGATGTAGTATGCACCTGAACGAGCAGCTTCTTCTGCAACAACTTCAGCAGCTTGTTTTTTAGTACCAACGAAAAGAACATTTCTTCCTTTAGCAGCATATTCTCTAACTGCGTCGTATGCAGCGTCTAATAAACCTGTAGTTTTTCTGAGGTCAAGAATATAAATACCGTTTCTTGCACCGTAGATATACGGTTTCATTTTTGGGTTCCAGTGTTGTGTTTGGTGTCCGAAGTGAACGCCTGCTTCGAGTAATTCGATAAGTGATGCTGTTGACATCTTTTGTCTCCTTTTGTTTTACTGTGTTTTACTACGGGTAGTATAACTCCATCGGAAACAATATAAGTAATAATGCTATTTATCGGCTTATATTGGTTTTGGGAAAGGATTATATTTACCCCTTTACCCACCGACTAGGGCGAACCTATCGAGCTATAAAACCAATAAAATCGTATTATAAAAAAAAATAAAAGTAAAGTGATGAACAGTAATATTTAAAAGGTTTTTACATGTTTTATTTTGTTATATTATATTTTTATGGATATTTTTCTTATAAAAACTTCAGCTGCAGACAATTTAAGTTCTGAACTTTTGGAACAGTTTGGACATAAAAATTTTTCCAATCAGAAAAAGAAAACGGAACATTGTTTTTCTTATTTGATGTTGGACAGAATACTAAAAGAAGTTTATAAGGTTAATGAGCGTGGAATTGAATTTATAAACGGAAAACCCTGTCTAAAAACACAAGAAAAATTTTTTAGCATAAGTCATAGCGGGGAGTATATTTTAATCGGTTTCTCGGATTATGAATGCGGCTTAGATATAGAGCAGATTAAAAACCGTAATTACCAAGCAATTGCAGAACGTATGCAATTTCAAGCAGAAACGCCTGAGGATTTTTATAAAGAGTGGACGAAGTATGAAGCTGAGTATAAACTCGGAGGCAGGAATAAATGTAAAACAGTATTTCAAACTTCTTATTATAACTATGTGATAACTGCTGTTAGTGAAAATTATCAAGAGAAGTTTGAAATTTATATTCAAAGCGGAGAAAAGTTTTCTAATCTAAATATTCCATCTTTCTAAAGTTGTAGATAAAAATGCCGATAATAATCCTGTAAACAGGAGGATAGTATGGCACGAATAATTGAGTCAGCAACGGGAAACAGAAGAATTATTAAATTATCAACAGATGATGTTATATCTGTTGTGAGAGAATATCAGAATGTTATAAGCAAAAAAACGGAG
>CACWIL010000268.1 GCA_902760905.1 uncultured bacterium | reverse complement strand
AATATGCCATATTATACCTCTCTACTTTTCTATAATTACAACCGCAATAGCCAATGCAATGATAATTCTTGTAATAAGTTTCATAATAATTTTCTCCTGAAAAATCTTATTAGTATTTTAGCATAGAAAAACAAAAAAGACATTGAAGTGATTCAATGTCTTTTTTTCGAGCGATAGACGGGGCGCACGACGTCCGGTGGACGTCGGCTTTGCGCCGACCGGAGCGAAGCGGAGACCTCGAACCCGCGGGTTCGAGTCCGGCATACCAAAAAATAAAGGACCTAGATATGAATCTAAGTCCTTTCTTCGAGCGATAGACGGGACTCGAACCCGCGAGCTCAACCTTGGCAAGGTCGTGTGCTACCAACTGCACCACTATCGCATTTACCTGTCCGTTTTGCGGACAAGTAATATATTAACCGATTGATTTTAAAAAGTCAACAACTTTTTGAAACGGATTAGTTAATATTGATATTTATACTTCCGGAGCTGGTTTCTACCTTGATTTTATTGTCTTTTCCGTTATTTAATATGTAATCCCCGTCTTTCTTTTCATCGTTTACTCTGACCGAGCCCGAAGAAACATTAAGATCAAAGTCATAATCGTTCACATCTCCGGTTAAATTAAGATTAACTCCACCGCTTGTTGCATCAAGGTCTGCATTTTTAATTTTGCTGTCTTCTGCCTTCACACCGCCTGAAGTTGATTCTGCGATTAAGTCATCTATTTCACAGCCATCCATATTGAAAGAGCCTGATGTAACGTCAAGATTTGCTTTCTTTGCATTTACATTTGTAAAATCTACTCCGCCGCTGGTTGAATTTCCTTCAATTGATTCGGCAGTTACATTCTCCATATCTATACCACCGCTTAAACTTCTGACGTTAAGTGTAGCGACTTCTGCATCTTTTATGATGAATTTTCCTGAAGACTGGTCGGATTTTAAGGAATTATACTTTACATTATCAATCGTTGTTCTACCGCTTGAAACTTTTATATCAAGGCTGTCACCTTCCGAACCTTCGATACTGAGACTTCCGGATTGACTTGTAATTTTACCGTCGATATTTACATTTTTGATTTCGACTCCGCCGCTTGATGATTGTATATCGACAATCTGGTCTTTTGTTGCATATATTTTTATGTACTGTTCTTCCTGGATGGTAAGAATATTTACAGGAATAAAGTTATTATCTTTCTGAACAACGCTCAGTTTTTCGTTTTCAACATTTATTTCCGGAACCAGATCCTCCAGTAAATGATATTCAATACCGCACTTATCACTTTCCTCTATGTAAAGTTTTGCCCTTTTAATGTCAATATTCATCGACGAAAAATCATCCAGATCAAAACTGTTATCAACATAAACAGGTTCTATAAACTCTTTGTCATTTAAATTAAAGCTGAAACTTGTTTTTCCGCCGAGCAGTATCCCGAGTCCTAACAGAACTCCTCCTAAAAAAAGTAATAATGCATTTATAATTACAACAATTAATATAAATTTCTTCATGATATAATCCTTTCTTTCTATGCTTTCTTGACTTTTTTCTCTGCAGATTTTTTAATAATCTGAACCGCAAGTCTGATGAGGAGAATGTAAACAATTACCGTTAAGAAGCATAATGCCATGCCTATGGCTGTTACCAGCATGCCTCCGCCGAAGCATACGAGTTTCTGTCCGATGCCCGGAGCAATTATGCCTGATAAAAATACCCCGGCTCCTGCCGTAATTACTATAAGCCCCGCACCTACCAGCGAAATGAATAATATAAGCAAAGTAATAAACAAAACAAAAACAATTATCAGCAAACAAAGCGCAATGGGTAAAGATATCGGCAGTGAAAAGATTGATATAATAGCAATCCATACTATCGTGGCTGTTTTCTTGGCGGATTTCTTCTCTTCGTTAGAATCAATGTGCTTCATAGTGATTTCCGCAATCATATTCTTGGCTACTTCCTTGGGCGTTCCGAGCTTCGCGGTAACATCTTCGTCCTCCGCAAATCCGTAGTCTTCAAGATATTCGCTATAAAATGTCAAAGCATCTTCTCTGTCTTCTTTGGGCATAAGTTTTAGTTGTTTGGAAAGTGCTTTTAAAAATTCACTCTTATTCATCTACATTTCCTCCTATCAGCCTGTCAATCTTGGTTTTGTACTCAATCCATTCCTTTCTGTAAAAGCCAAGCAGTTCGTTTCCTTTATCCGTGATGGAATAATATCTGCGATTTCTGCCCTCGAAAGGCTGATCGTATGTAGTAAGGTATTCGCTTTTCTGAAGTCTTCGCAATACCGGATAGAGCGTCGATTCGGAAATATCTACAACTTCCTGGACCTTCTGCGTCAGTGTATAGCCGTAAGCATCACTCTCTGCAACTATACCAAGCACGCATGCATCCAGAAGCGGTGCTGTAAGTTGATATGTCATCCTTAATCCCTCCTGATTTATATTTGAAAATTCATAGCTATTTTTGTTTTCGTATAATACTATACGGCGTATAATATTATTTGTCAACACATATTATACAAATTTTCAAATATTATTTTTCATCTCATAAAAGAAATAAACGTTATGTAAACTAACTTATCATAAAAGAGCAAAAAAAAGGTGCCTGGCTCGTATACCGTGCCTGGCACCTTGATTATTATGTAAACTATCTTTAATTATCTTGCAGTAAACTTTCCGTCCTCAACATCAA
>CACWIL010000267.1 GCA_902760905.1 uncultured bacterium | reverse complement strand
ATCATTCCTATATTAGACATATATTAGACAATGGATAATATACAACAATAACTATTATTTGTAAAGTATTTGTATAGACAATATAAAGGTTTTTTATGAAAAAGAAATTAATAAAAAGTGGAAATGCTTGGGTTTTATTGATGCAAAAGGCTATTCTTGAACTTTTAGACATTAATCCCGAAGAAGATGAAGTTGAACTTGAAATAGAAAATAAAATTTTAAAAGTAAAAAAAGCAGAAAAATAATTGGTAACTATAACAATTTACAGCGAATAATACTATAATTTCGTCATTCTGAACCCAATAATAATTTAGGGGTGAGGAATCTCTAAAACATATAAATCTACAAAAATAACAATATTTTGATATAATATCTTTATGAAATATGCAATGGTTCTTGTAAATATTAAGGGATTGGGAGTAAAGACTTTCAGTTATCTGATACCTGATGAGATGAAGGATATTATTCAAATCGGTCAGGCTGTTTTGGTGCCTTTTGGCAGACAAGGGCTTATTAATGCATTTGTTGTCGGATTTTCCGATTATATTCCGGGTGATTTCAGGGTTAAAAAAATCAACAAAATTCTGGATGAAACCCCGCTTTTTTCTCTAAAGTATTTAAAGCTTCTTGAGTGGGTGGCAAATTATTATTGTACAGATTTTGTAACGGTCTTAAATACGGCTCTTCCTATGAGATTAATAGAAAAGAATGCCAAAATCGAGCTTGCTGTTTCGCTTATAAAAGAAGACGGCGAAGGTTTAACAAAACGTCAGAAAGAGATTTTGGCTCTTTTAAAAGAAAAGGGTAAATGTTCTTTAATTGAATTTGAAGAGGACGCAAAGACTACAAGAGCTACAATGAAAAAGCTTGCGGAGTCAGGGTTTGTAAAAATAGAGGAAGAATACATTTACAGAAATCCTCTCTCGATATTTAAGGATGTACAAAAAGAACCTTTGTTTGAGCTTCAGGGTGAACAGATAACGGCTTATGAAGGTATAAAAGCAAAATTAAAATCACCTAATCCTATACTTTTGCATGGTGTTACAGCTTCAGGAAAGACCGAGGTTTATTTTAAACTCATTCAGGATGTTCTTGATGAAGGGAAAAATGTTCTGTTTTTGGCTCCTGAGATTGCGCTCGCTTCACAGTTAACCAAAAGACTTGCTCGCAAGTTCGGGATAAAAGATGTTGCAATTTGGCATAGTTCGATCGGAGAAGGCGAAAAATATGACGTTTGGCAAAGGTTGTACAAAAACGAAATAAGAATACTTGCAGGCGCTCGTTCGGCAGTTTTTGCACCGCTTTCAAATATCGGCTTGATTATTATAGACGAGGAACACGAAGGAGCTTATAAACAGACTAATCCTGCACCAAGATATGACGCAAGAGTCGTTGCAAGAAGGTTAGCACAATTCTATCAGGCACCTCTGATTTTAGGTTCGGCAACGCCTGATGTTTCAACGTATTATTATGCAACAAATAACAACAATCTGTTTGAAATGAAACACAGATACAATAACTCACCGCTTGCAAAGCCTCAGGTTATAAATATGCAGGAATATGGCAAAGCCGCATACAGAGGAATAATATCAAAACCGCTTCAGACAGAAATTGCAGAAACCCTTGAAAGAGGGCAACAGGTTATTTTACTTATGAACAGAAGAGGGTATTCTACTTATACGCAGTGTAAAGCCTGCGGTACGGTTATTGAGTGTCCTGATTGTTCTATTCCTATGATTTGGCACGCAAGTATTAAGCAGCTAAAATGCCATTATTGCGGAAAAGAGATGAGTTTCCCTGACTACTGTCCTCAATGTAACAGCGATGCACTTTCTACATCCGGAGTAGGTACGCAGAAAATTGAGGTTTTGATAAAAGAACTTTATCCTGATGCAAGAGTTGAAAGAATTGACAGTGACATTTTAACAAAGAAGAACGCTCACATAGAGCTTTTAGGCAAGTTCCAAAGAGGTGAAATAGATATATTAGTCGGAACACAGATGATAGCAAAAGGCCTGGATAATCCTAATGTTACACTTGTAGGTGTGTTGAGTGCTGATTCCGGCTTTAGCGTACCTGATTACAGGGCTTCTGAAAGAGGTTTTCAGCTTCTTACTCAGGTTGCAGGAAGAGCAGGCAGAGGCGAATTTAAGGGAAAAGTTTTATTTCAGACTTATAACCCAGAATATTATGCTTTCCAGACCGCAAAATCCCAGAATTATGAAAAATTCTTTGAAACAGAGATAAAATCCCGTCAGGAGTTTGATTATCCTCCCTTTAGCCAGATAGTAAGACTTATTATATCTTCTGAAAATCAATACAGAGCGGAAAAATCTTCTATGGAAATCGGAATGCGGCTTACAACAATGACAGACAAATTCGGGTTTAGTGAATACGTTGATGTACTTGGTCCATCACCTTGCGTAATAGAAAAAATTAACGGATTTTACCGTTTCCAGATTTTAATTAAGAATAAGCTTTCTCAAAAAGGACACGATTTTATTTCAAAGTTTTTGGGTAAAATAACTATGCCGAAAGATATCAGACTTGCTATTGATGTTGACCCGCTGGATATTCTTTAATTATTTTTGGTAATTATATAATGTCATTCTGAGGGGGAAATATCCATTTTGCCCCCGAAGAATCCCTATAACTTTAGCAAAGAAACAGTTATGGAGATACTTCGCACTTCGTTCAAGCT
>CACWIL010000266.1 GCA_902760905.1 uncultured bacterium | reverse complement strand
AAAAAAAACATAATGTTGCACAAAAAAGGCATGTTGCTTTTAAAGGATTAAATAATATTGCCGGTGATGTAATGGTAATTGCCGGAAAAGAAACAAAAGCAAAAATATTTACTAATAATGTAAATTATCAAACATTAGCTCAGATAAAATCAATTTGTTCACATCCGGTATTTAGGGATATTCCTGTAAGAATAATGCCTGATACGCACGCAGGAAAGAACGCAGTAGTCGGTTTTACAGCTCCAATCTCTCCAACTGGTGATATTATTCCAAGTTTAATCTCTGGAGATATTGGTTGCGGAATGCTTTGTGTAAAATTAGATACGCAAGGTCAAAATTTGGATTATAAAAAGCTGGATAGTGTAATAAATAATTATTTAATTGATGCTCGAAAGGAAAAACCAGTTTCTTTTACTAAGAATGTGAAAAATATTGATAAACCATTAAATGACTTTTTTAAGTATAAATACAAAAGAAGTTCTGAAGAATCAATGGATAGCTTAGGTACGCTAGGTGGCGGAAATCACTTTATTGAGATTGATACTGACAAACTGGGCAACAATTATCTTGTTATACATACAGGTTCTCGCAAATTTGGAAAAGAAGTATATAATTATCACCAGCAAATTGCTCAAAAACAAAATCCGTATAAAATAAAAGATTGGTCATATTTGAGCGGCGATGAGGCAAAAAGTTATTTGGCAGATATGCAGGTGGCAACAAAATTTTCACAGGTTAACAGAAGAATTATTGCAGATGAAATATTAAAAAGAATGGGTTGGAAAGAATTGGAATCTTTTGAAAGTATTCATAATTATATTTCGAAGGAAGGTATGATAAGAAAAGGTGCTATCAGTTCAGAAAAAGGTAAAAAAGTTTTAATACCGTTAAACATGCGCGACGGTGCAATAATTGCAGAAGGTAAGGGAAACTCTGATTGGAATTTTAGTGCCCCTCATGGAGCAGGCAGACAATTCTCTCGTTCGGAAGCATCTGAATTAATAAGTATAGATGATTATAAAGAATCTATGAATGGAATTTATTCAAGTTGTATTTCTCCATCAACTGTTGATGAATCTCCGCTGGCATACAAAGATGCAAATGAAATTATTAATAATATCGGGGATACTGTAGATATCAAAGATATAATTAAACCAAAATATAATTACAAAAATTAGGAGTTTTTATGATTAGTAACGTAATGAATAAAATACCAAGTGTAAGGCAATATATAAGTTTTAAGTCAAAAAACAGTAAACTTAATTCTGATATTAATAAAAAAGAAGTTACTCTAAAAACAGGTCAAAATAAAATTTTACAAACTATGGATTTGAACAATTTAACAGATGATAGTTTAAGCAAGTTGTTAATACGTCGTTCAAATTCTTTGCCGGCGACAATAGAAGATTATTTTTATGTTACAGGTTTGTATGTTAATGGCACAAAAAACTTTGAGTTTTTTAATAAAATTTATCAAGAGTTAAATCCCAAATTGGCAGAAAGAATTGAGAAAAACCTGGATGGTGGGGTATTTAAAGAAAACTATTTGCCGGAAGTAGAGTTTGTAAATCGAATTACGCAGAAAATTAATAGTCTTAAGAATAATGAAATAAGTGAAAA
Source organism: uncultured bacterium (assembly GCA_902760905.1). Taxonomy (GTDB): domain Bacteria; phylum Cyanobacteriota; class Vampirovibrionia; order Gastranaerophilales; family Gastranaerophilaceae; genus CAG-196. Next base: position 1,100 of record CACWIL010000266.1, on the reverse strand, counting down.
AGTCTTAAAAGAATGTGTTTCAAGTATATCAAAAGAATATTTTAAGAAACCTGTTTGCAGAAAAAAAATATTTTTATATTAAATAATGGTAACTAATATTAGTTTGCCATTATTCTTTTCAATTTTTATTCTCAGAGGTTCTCCTTCAAAGCTTACTGTAATATCGCATTGAGAGCCATTCCCAAGTTTTTTTACATCTCTGTTTTGTTCAATCTCTCTGACAAAATTGCTGAAACTTTCTTTTGGTGCGCAGCAGAGTTTTAAATAATTTCTATCTGCAATTCTTCCTATAAAGTGGTCACCTGCAATTAATGAGGTATTTGATAATTTTGTATCCAACTCTTTTCTTATTGCGGCAAGACTGCCTCTGAGTTTTTGCAGGTTTTTGTTATTGTCGCATAATTTGTCTAATGTGTTTTTATAGTATGTGTTTTCACTGTATAACTTTTTACAGAAATCAGTAATTGCATGTATTTCTCTGCTTGTTAATGAAGAAATACCAAATTTTTCATATTTTAGAATAATATCAGAGATATTATAACTTATATCTTTACCTATAATAGAAAATTTACTGTTCTGGGTGGCGGTAGTTATATCGATACCAGACTGTTTTAGAGCTGCAATTGCTTCCTCTGTTGCCAGATTACTCTTAAGTAAAACTTCTGTATCATATACATTAAATTTTCCGTTAGCTGCATAAGGTGCGCCACGCTCAATTTTTGTTCGCAGGTTTCCATCATCACATTGAGCCCAGACTCGGAAAGCAGCCTGGCCGTCTGAATCGTAAAATCCGGCTGGGCCATCGGCTCGCCTCCACTCAGAGTGACTCCTCCCCGCGTGCGAAAGAACGGCCGGTCCGGAAGCACACTCTGAAGGATGTCTTCCGGTGACACCCATTTTCCACAGATTCGACAGGCTTTTACAGGACATGCCTCTTGGCACTTCCCGCATCCTGTACATTTCTGCGCATCATACTCTCCCTGCGCTCCCCTCGCACCGGAAGGGCAGACAGAGCAGGCTCCGCATCGAATGCAGCGGCTTTGCGCGACCATCGCCTGCGGGTGACTCACCTGGGTTTCCGGGTTGTGACACCATCTGCA
>CACWIL010000265.1 GCA_902760905.1 uncultured bacterium | reverse complement strand
AAAGATGAAGATGAAACCGCTCAATTCACTCATCTTCTCAACAGCATTTGCACTTTGTGATGAAATACTTGTAGCATCCAGTTTCTGTTGCGCATATTTATGTCCTTGTGCGGCCGCTTTCCTATACCAATTCATTGCTTGATTATAGTTACGCCTTACGCCATTACCATTTTCGTAGCATTGCCCTAAATTAAACTGCGCTTGAGCAATTCCTTTATTAGCCGCCTTTTCATACCATTGTACTGCCAGATGTTCATTTTTAATTACACCATTTCCTGAAGCATAACATACCGCCAACTCGTATTGTGCACGAGCATCACCTTGCGCGGCTTTTCTCTTGCACTCTTCCAAATAACCTCCATCACTTTGGTTTTGGGTTGGAAGTTGATTATGCTTCTTATTATTATCTTTTTGTTTTTGTAAACGTTCAATTTCTAATTCTGCTTTTTTATAGCCTTGAGCTGCAGCCTTTTTATACCAAATGAGTGCAGTGTGTGCGCTTTGTGTTACTATACGACCTTGTGCATAATAATTTGCAAGAGCGTACTGCGCTTGTGCATCCCCTTGTTTTGCCGCTTTAGACATCCAATAAAACGCTTGATTATTATCTTTTATGACTCGATTTCCTGCTTCATAAAGTACTGCTAATTCGTATTGAGCGCTTTTATCTCCCAAAGCATTCTGCGCTTCTGTGTTTCCTTGCTCTGCTGCTTTCTTATACCAGTAAACGGCCTCTTGCTTGTCTTCTTCTATACCTTTACCATTATAGTAACAATAACCTAAAGAATACTGTGCTTTCACATTATCTTGCTCTGCTGCTTTCTTATACCAAGTAAAAGCTTTTTTATAATCACTTTTTATCGAGTATAATGTCCCTAAATAATACTGTGCCAATACATGATTTTTTAATGCTGAACGTTCCCAATATATTTCAGCGTCGTCTTTATCAATTTTTAAGCAAATACCCCAAAATTGCAAAACCCCCACAAAAAACATCGCCTGTTCGTTAAATGTTGTGCATTCTTCTATACCATAGCCCTTAATGATATTTGCAATTTTGGACAAAACCTCTTCGTTTTGCTGAAGTTTTCCCTTCATTGCTAAATAACTATCATAATCATTTTCTTTATTTACCCGGTTTTTCTCTTCATTATTTTTAATTTCCGTTGCAATACCAGCAATCCAATCGCCTAACTCATCCATAAGTGTGTTCAGCTTGAACTTATTCCGATTAGGTAATACGAGATCCTGAACAACCTGTTCCAGTTCTTTAAGGTTGCCAATTTCAATCTTTGTTTCATTCTTCTCTAACTTGCCTTCCAAAGCATATTTTGCAGAAATACCAACAACCGCCTGTACTTTATCTTTCAATTGTACACGTAAGTTATCCAAGAACTCTTGCGGATCATCTTCTTCCTCATCAATTTCATCCATCATATTTATAATAGCAATAGGTTTCAAACGTGGCGTTAATAAATCCATCGCATCAACTTCTGTTTTCTTACCTGCATGCAAAGCATTAAACATCCAAAAAACCGTGTCCGCATTATCCACAAATTCTTTTGTCGTAGCAATATGCTTTTCGTTAATATCGTTCAAACCGGGGCTGTCAATTATCGTCATATGTCGTAATATGTCAATCGGCATTTGGCGTTCGACATATGTAATGCTTTCATGAATTTTATCTTCATTTTCCGTGCCAATTTTTGCAGTCATTTGTTTAAAGGCGTTGTTTTCAGTTTCGTTAACAGTTCCGTCAGTATAATACACCAGTATTTTATCTTTCTCGCCATAGCAAAGTTTGGTGATGACAGCTGTTGTCGGAGTTGCGTTCACCGCCGTTACTTCTTCCCCTACCATAGCATTAATAAAAGTTGATTTACCGGTAGAGAACTCGCCCATCACCATAATCATAAGAGGCGCACTGATATGTTCAATTATTTTATCCAAATCAGGCAATGACTTTTTGGTAATGCCTAAATCAATATTAGCCAGTTCTTTCCGGCTTTTCACTAATGTATCAAGCATTTTAGCTACAAGGTCATTTTCGGTCATAGTGGGTGTCTCCGAATAAATATTGTTATAAAAATCAATGTCGTTACGAAGTAAACGTATGGTTTTAACACGTATTATCAAGTATAATAAGATCGTAATAAGATTAAAAAAGTTCGAAAAAAGTTTTGAGTTAACATCATAATATGGTCTTTTATTAATAAAAAACTGAAGGTGAAAGAAAATGATCAATAATTTGTATTATATTCATGAAATAATTCCGTGTTTTTATGAAGAATATAACTATAATAACATAATAGACTTTTATAAAAAAGCAAGCAAAAACATATTTATGAAGGTTGCTTTGTAAGACTGATTTCTGAAAATATCATTGAATATGCAAATATAGATAAAGAGGCTCGAAGATTACGCTTTTTAAACAACATAGCAAGAGGAAAGCTAATAAAACAATATTTAAAAGATAATTTAAACCCTGAAAGAAATATCCTTAAAGATAATTCCCTGCCGAACGAAGAAACAGATATTAGTGATGAACGTTCTTATCACGTAAACGTTGGTCATGGGAATACAAGCTTTATAGTATTTAGAAAGCAAGGTATCACACATATCTGGCTAATAGATTGTTCTGAATATGATTTTTTAAAACATCATAATTACCAAAATAATATTATTCATACTTTAGAGTACATAGAAGCACTATACGAAACAA
>CACWIL010000264.1 GCA_902760905.1 uncultured bacterium | reverse complement strand
CTGTTACCTTTCCATTTGCCATTTCAACTGCATAAATATGATGATAACCAAGTTCAGCTCCGTTTTCATCCATCATAGAATATTGCAGTACAATTCGTTCTTTATTCTTTTCTGATTTTACAACCTTGCCAGATGGAAGAGGTAGCTTATTAACTATCTCTACAATCTTTCCATTCGAATCTGCTACCTGAACAATGTAGTAATACGGATTGTTATTTGTTCCATATGAATTTGTAATATTATAGTATTCATAATATACACCAGTATCTAATACAGAAAGCTTTGAATTATACATATTCATATATGAATATTGTATAGACGTATTATTACCACAATTCCAGGTTGTTGCTTTTTGTGTAGTACCAGCAATATAGCAAGTATTAGAAATCATATTCATAAGCATAAAGAAATTAGTAGATGCAACTGTACTGGCATTACTTCCAGCCATTTGCATATACATAGAATAATCTCCCAAAAGATTCATTCTTGCTCTATCTGAACTAATCCATTCTATAGCCTTTTCATTTGTTAGTGTTGAATACAAAGCACCATATTTTTCATCATTCTTAAAGTTTGTTAATCTGAATTCTTTAGAGCCTTCAACATTACAATAACTATAAATTGTTTCTAGAACCCTAGAAGCATCAAGTTTATTATGCGAGTCATAATAATTCGAATTAAATACACACGCATATTTCAAAGCATATGATGAATTACCTAATATATACATAGTACTGTAACTATCATGATTCTTATATTTTCCGTTAGCATTTTTTGGGAACAAATCTGTTCCTTTTATTTTTTTTGTCTCAGTATCTCCATATGCTGCCTTATATTCCAAAATAACATCATCAGAATTACAAAGAAGAATATCTTTATCTTTTAAATATAAAATATCTGCTAGAAAATTATGCTCATACCCATCTTGCCCTTTCGAAGTCTTAATACATGACATATATAAAGAATACAAGAAACCTCTACCTTCATCAGAATCTAAGGCTTCAAAAACTTCTTTATTTTTCTTTCCTTTAATATCCCTGGCAATGTATTTATAATCATTAGAGTCTAATAAATATTTATCAAAACTAATATCTACATCATCAAGAGTTATACTTTTCGTTTTGTTGGTGTTATAGTCGTAATAATAAGGAAGACTTGAAATAATCTTATCAACTGCTTTTTGTGCATCAAATTTTCCTTCAGAATTTTTAACTTCGTCTTTCCAATAAATTCCTGAATAAAAACTATATGTTTCAAACAGTTTATTTTCAAAATTAGAGCCCACTAAACTACTTATAAATTTCTTGTCTCTAAATCCACCATTTTTTGTTGCTGTAAACAAACCGTTTTGAGAACCATCATTAACAATAAAATACAGTCTTCCATTCTTTGCATCATATGCCCATAAATCTGGAGTTATTGAATAATTAGAAGAGTAATAAGCATTAATAAAACCATTTGGATTATTTATAGGAATAACTCGTAAGAAATATGAAGAACTTCGACTACCTGAAACAAAAATCCACTGTCCTTCTGCATCTATCTGCATTTTTGCATAGGTTGTTCCCTCAACTGCTGCAACCATTTTTGTTAGTTCATCATTTTCTGGATTAAACTGATAAATCATATCTCCGCCAGTCATACCATAGTTGTTGCCGGAAATAAAATACAGCTTTCCATTCTTGTCAAAAGTTACAGTACCAGATTTTAAGCTCATATAAGAATAATAAGATGAATATGTACTTGTAGAATCTGTTGTATCCTCTTTTTTAAGAATATCTGCAATTGAACCATCTTCATGTATACAAATAAGTTGACCAATTTGTATTGGCTTAGAAGTTGATGGGGTAATTGTTCTTGAACTCGTTGTAGTAGAATCATTTTCAATTACCTCATAACCGATTGTACTTGTTCCCTGTAATTCCACAAAAATATCTTTGGATGTTTCTTAAGGTGATTTATAGATAGCAACTATATTACTAAGGGAACAATTCTTATCAACAGTAACAGCATTTTCCATTGAGCCGTCTGCAAGGATTTTTACGAGATCTCCAAGTTCATCTGCATTTGTTACAGCACGTTGTGTGCCAGATGAAGATTCTAATTTAGCAATTGCCTTTGCATTTGAAAAGTCAAACTTCACTCCATAGATTTTTTGTTGTTTCGGAGCTTCAGCTGTCGGCTCTTTTTCAGTTTTATCAGTTTCAGTTTTATCAGTCTCTGTAGTCTGCTTTTCTGTCTCTAAATCTGTTTTTTTATCAGTGTTCTCTGTTTTCTGCTTTTCTGACTCAGTATCTGTCTTTTCGACTTCTGTCTTTTTCTCAGTTTCTGTTTTCTGTTTTTCTGACTCGGTATCTGTCTTTTTAGTTTCAGAGTCTTTTTTTTCAGTCTCAGTCTTAGTATCTTTTACTTGGGTATCTTGCTGTGTTGTTTCCTTTGTTGGAGGATTATTTTCAGGTACCTGCTGATCACAAGATAATAGAACACTTCCAATAATGAAAACTGATATAAGTATTATACTAATCTTTTTCATAAACCACCTCTAAATTAGATATTACAAATTGTTATCTGTCAAATATTACAATACTCCAGTATTTAGATCATGTCAAATAATCAAATACAATAGTATTAAGTTATTTGACAGGCGGCATTATTTTGTTAAATGAAAGAATTAAGCAATTACGCACAGAACGAGGACTCAGTCAGGTTGATTTAGCAGAAAAACTTGGTGTTT
>CACWIL010000263.1 GCA_902760905.1 uncultured bacterium | reverse complement strand
TTGTAGAAAAAGGAAGCATAATTCTAATTGGTGCAACGACTGAAAATCCCTCTTTTGAGATTAACTCAGCATTACTATCAAGATGCAAGGTTTTTGTATTTAAGCCTCTTGAAACAGAAGATTTGATTACACTTCTTAAACGTGCCGTAACTGATGAAAGGGGATTCGGTAACGAAGACGTAGAGATAGCTGATGAGTATTTGCGCATAATTGCCGAATTTGCAAATGGTGATGCAAGAACAGCCCTGCTAACTTTAGAGATGGTAATATTAAACGGTGATGTAGACAAAAACGGTAAAATTACTATTACCAAAGAAACTCTGGAACAATGCATTTCAAAAAAATCACTGCTTTATGACAAGAACGGCGAAGAACATTATAACATTATATCCGCACTTCATAAATCAATGAGAAATTCAGATCCAGATGCTGCGGTATATTGGCTTGCGAGGATGCTCGAAGCAGGCGAAGATCCTATTTATATAGCAAGACGTGTTACAAGATTTGCAAGCGAAGATGTCGGACTTGCAGACCCGCATGCATTAGAGATTGCAGTTGCAGCATACCACGCTTGTCACTTTATAGGGATGCCTGAGTGTTCAGTACATTTAACTCAGGCAGTTGTTTATATGTCAATGGCACCAAAGTCAAATGCAATGGAAATTGCCTATAACATGGCAAGAGCGGACGCAAAAGAACACATATCAGAACCGGTACCGCTTCAAATCAGAAATGCCCCAACAAAACTGATGAAAGAGTTAAATTACGGTAAAGGATACAAGTATGCGCATGATTATGAAGAAAAAATGACAAGCATGCAGTGCCTTCCGGATTCTCTTAAAGACAGAGAATACTATATTCCGACAGAACAAGGACTGGAAGCAAAATATAAGGCAAAATTAGAGCAAATAAAAGAGTGGAAAAGAACACACTAATTGTAAATATATAGCGGCAAAATGGTAGAAGACGATGATGCACTATACAAAAAATATAACGGCACTACAATATAGCATAAAATATATCGAAGAACTAACAAATTTCATTTATATATAAATATAGTTTAATAATAATATTTTAGCAAATGTAGGAGCTCTGCCTGTGCATGAAGAAACGATTATTTTAATACACAAAAAATTTGCGCTTGGCGCGATTGTCTTGGTTGCTCGCATATAACGGGTCTACGGTTTTTCTTTTCAAAAGCAAAGCTTTTTACAAGAAAAGACCTTCGCCCTCAGCTCGCTCCCGCTCGAACGCAATTGCTGTTCTCTCCTGGCAAAAGGCAAAATAAAAAGGACAACCTTTCGATTATCCTTTTTATTTTGCGCTTGGCGCGATTCGAACGCGCGACCTATCCCTTAAAAGGGGAGTGCTCTACCTGCTGAGCTACAAGCGCAAATTTATAAAATTGTTTTATTTAATTATCAATTAACCTTTATTTCGGCTTGTGGATTAACCACAAGTATTATGCTAACAAGAACAAAGTTTACTGTCAAGAGATTAATTTATTTTTTATGTTGTATAATTAAATTAAAAACATAAAGAGAGTTATTATGAAGAGAAAAATAAGTATATTAGGTTCAACAGGGTCTATTGGAAGACAGGCACTTGAAGTAATTGAAAAATTAGATGACAAGTTTGAGATAATTGCACTTACAGCCGGAAGTAACACAGATTTACTCAACAAGCAAATTGAAAAATTCAAACCAAAATATGCTTATGCTAACGATATAAATGCAATTAGAGGAGCAAAGATACTCTCTCTTGAAGAGATTTGTTCAAACAAAGAAAATGATATTATCCTTGTTGCAGTTTCAGGGAAAATCGGTCTAAAACCTACACTGACCGCAATAAATAATGGCATTGATATAGCACTTGCCAACAAAGAAACACTTGTAATGGCAGGTGATATTGTTATGCATGCTGCAAGAACAAAAGGTGTAAAAATCATTCCCGTAGACAGCGAACATTGCGCTATTCATCAGTGTATTAAAGACATATCACAAGTAGACAATCTCATAATAACAGCGTCTGGCGGTCCGTTTCTTCACAAGACAACTGACGAAATGAAGAATGCTACAGTTGAACAGGCATTGGCACATCCACGCTGGAACATGGGCAAAAAAATTACAGTTGACAGTGCAACACTTATGAACAAGGGATTAGAAGTCATAGAAGCGCATCATTTATTCAACATGGATTATGACAAAATTAAAGTTGTTGTTCACCCGCAAAGTATTGTGCACTCTGCAATCGAGTATGCTGACGGAAGTGTAATTGCTCAATTAGGGCTCCCAAGCATGCACATACCGATACAATACGCTATCACTTATCCTGAAAGATACCATGGTATCAAATCAAAGAGTTTCAGTTTTTCAGAAATCGCACGACTGGATTTTGAAGAACCTGACCGGGAAAAATTTAAAGCACTTAGTTTAGCTTATGATGCAGGCAAAAAAGGTGGTTCTGCAACAGTCTGCCTTAATGCAGCAAACGAAGAAGCTGTTTTTGAATTTTTAAACGGACAGATTAAGTTATTTGATATTATTTATGCTGTTGAGAAAATGCTAAGCACACATACTACAATTCAAAATCCATCCATAGATGAAATTTTTGAAATAGACAATGAAATAAGATTAAAAACACGGGAAATACTAAAATATACATCTGTATAAAATGCTGCAAAAAATATATAAAATGCTAAATTATTTTAGATAATTATATACAATGTTACAGTA
>CACWIL010000262.1 GCA_902760905.1 uncultured bacterium | reverse complement strand
TACGAAAAGGCCATCGAAGCGTACAACTGGATCGTCGAGAAGATGGGTACGCTCGACCCCGCCATCGACAAGGCCATCGAAAAGGCCAATACCGCCATTTCCAAGCGCAAGGTCGAACAGATGAAGGCCGAAGGCCGTCCGCAGGAAGAGATCGACGCCGAGATCAAGGCGAACTACGATTACCGCATGGAACGCTTCCAGGACCGTATCCAAAAGTACCCGAACGACCTCCAGATCCGCTTCGAATACGCCGAACTCCTCTGGGAAGGCGGCGCCGTCGACGACGCTTTGGAACAGTTCCAGATCGCGCAGCGCAACCCGCAGCACCGCCTGATCGCCATCGTCTACCTCGGTCGCTGCTTCGCCGCCAAAAACCAGTTCGACATGGCCATCGAGCAGTTCAACCGAGCCCTCGAAGACATGCCCACCATGAACGTCGACAAGATGTTCACCCTGTATCACCTGGGTTGCACTTACGACCTCATGGGCAAGAAGAAAGAGGCCCTCGACTGCTTCAAGCAGATCTACGCCGTCGACATCAAGTACCTCGACGTCGCCGAGCGCATCAACAAGTACTACGAGGAAAACAAGTAACAGCTCCCGTGTTGCTTGATTGGCGTTCCCTTCGCCGCGTCTCTGACGGCTGTTCAGTTTGGCTTCGGAGATGCAGGATTACGGGGAACGCTTTTTTATTGCCGGAAGCAGGCGTCATTGTGCGCCGCCTGCCCTCCCGGCTTGCCTGTTGAACAGTCTCCTCAGAGATGCTTTCCGCGAGCAACCTGAATGAAACCTCTTCCGCGCCTCGACATTGCAGGATGCGAACACCCTTTTTTAAGAATCCGGGGTTGACTTTTCCACAGAGAATGGTATATTATACAATACATTTCCCCGTTCGCAAGGCCGATTCCTTTTGAATCTGATCGACAAAAGCCTTTCCCCCGACGGGAATCAATAGAATAAGCTCCGGTAGCTCAGCTGGATAGAGCATCTGCCTTCTAAGCAGAGGGTCGCGCGTTCGAATCGCGCCGGGCGTAAATTAGAGGAGATAGGTTAATCCTATCTCCTCTAATTTTATGTTTGTCAGCGTTGAGAACCGCATTTGCGCGTTCGGCGGATTTTGGCAAAGCTGGAGTGAACGTCAGTGAACGGAACGCCGTCCTAGTGAAACCGTTGTAATGAGTGACTGTTTTGTGCAAACAAAACAAAACGAATGTAAACGGTTGAACTGCCAATAATCCAAGACAATCGCGCCGGGCGTAAATTAAAAGGGACTAGTATAAACTAGTCCCTTTTAATATTTTTATTTTTGTGTGAAAACTTATCCCAATTCTTTTCTTAGTTTTATTACATTTTGGAAATGTTGATTATTTTGAATTTCATAAATCTTTGCAAGTGCCCATTCTGCCGTGCTTAATGCATTGGATTCAGAAATTCTTCCTGATTCACTACATGATTTCAAATTTTTATCTATTACATTATAAACCTTGAGCATAGTCTTATTATCAAGTCTGCGATGAGGAAACATAAAATAATTTGCAATTCCCAAGGAGTTATAATCTAAAGTATGATAAAGTGTATCCAGTATATTTTCTGTATGGTGCAATTCATAATCAAGATTGATTATTACCTGTTTTTTTGAACCCATACGATAAACGTGTGTTCTAATTGTCTTATAAACATCTTCGGTAATTCCCAAAGTTTTTAAATCTTCCATTGTCGCCAATTTATTAACAATGTCTCCCATATATCCCTTAACTTCAGGTGGTTTTATACCAAGAGCATGAGCCGTAAGTTTCCAATCAACATATTTGATACCTATGTTTTTTAGTGGATTTTGAAGTTTTAATGGTCTGACATCTATCATTTTTTCATATTCAGTACCTGAAATCTTTTCCTCTGCCAAACTTTTGATTTTATCATGATTTTCCTGCAGAAACTTTATTTTTTCTATTTGTGTTATTTTATTAGAAGTCATAATTTCACGAACCTTATATAAATCAAGGTGTCCTACAGATTGAATTGAATTTATTCTGCCAACTGATATATTCATATGAGTATTCTATACATTTTGACTTAATAAATCAACATTTTATTTTCACTGCAAACTGTAAAAATGCTTAAGCCACATTTTTTAGCAACCAAGTTCTGAACTCGTCAACTCTGGGGTAAATTAAAGAGGATTGAAAAAAACAATCCTCTTTTATTTTAGTTTGTACCAAATAAGAACCGCAAAGTGCGTGAGTACTTACGTGTTCAAGCGGGAGTCAGCTGAGGCCGGAGCAGTTTTGTCTGGAAGAAACGTAAGTTTCTGAAAATAAAATGCGGAATTGCCGTTTAATACGTGTGAGCAAGACATATTATATTTACCCTCACACCACGCGTAAATTTTTTATAAAAAAATTGCATCTGTGCAACGCTATTATATATCTCAGCAAAAAATATTTTTTGCTGTTTTATATATAAGTAGAAATAAAGGAAGCTATAATATGACACACATAACAATAGGAAAACCAGTGCTAACACAATGTGGAACCTGGATAGAAAAATATTTGGAAAACGGAATATTATATAAATCAATTAAATTCTATCAATCAACAAATAAGATAGCTAAACAACAAGGCTTAAAAGAAAGAATTGTTAAGTACCACAAAAAAACAAACACAAGAGAAACAAGTTGTGGAACAAAGTATTACAAAGAGATTGAAAACGGAAGATTGAGTAAACACGTTGGATTTGAAAATTCAACAAATAAAATTGCTAAAAAACAAGGATTAAAATATACAGACACTAAATTTGGATTAGATTTAAGACCTATTGAAATTACTAAATGTTATATAAAGAAAGTAACTTTATCCTTAAAAGAACATAAAAAGCAGGATAATATTGCTTCTGTGGGCAAGACCGGAACAAAAACTGAAGCATCATCAGAAGGAATTTATTTTGGAAGTTTAGGGGCAGATAGTAAAGAATCTTTTTGTGAAGCTTACAGAAAGACTGACAGGCACTCTGTTTTATACCAAGATTACGATTTATTTATATCTAACGTCAAATCAAGATTAGAAAAATATGTGGATTTTTTACCAAAAGAATTATATCAAGATATTATGAACAGATACGGATATGGAGAAATGTCTATTCTAAAAATTTTTAAGGATAATTCTTTTGATATTGACAAAATGCAGATAAAATCATATCAAAAAGCATTAAAAATAGGTTTCAAAAATTTAATAAAAAATACCAAAAGAAAAGAACAGGAATTTGCTAAAATAAGACTGGCTGACAAAAGCGAAAAGCTTTCCGTTGTATATACAAATGCTTGGACACACAGCAAATTAAGAGTAGATATGGGATGTGAAACAACAAAAAGTAATGGAAATACCTGGAGCATTTTAAGAGAAGTATGGCTAAAATTAATTAATCCAGAAGACTCAGAATACAAAACAGAAAAATTAATTGATGCATATTTAGTTCGTATGTATTCAAATAGATATCAAACCAAAATAATGAGTTATAACGGAGAGAATCCCCTTTCAGAAATAGCAGAAGATAAAGAGATGACAAAAAAGAAAGTATTTGCTTTAAAAATTATGTATAGTGGCGCAAAAAATTTAGAGAAATCAGAATACAAAAAAATTCTAAACAGTTCAGATTATCAGAAATTTAAAAAGTCTGTTAATACTAAGGCAATGTCAAAGACTATTGAAAATTTTGAGGAACATTACAAAAATGCTTTTTTAAAGTATTTTTGGACAGATGAGCGCAAGTTTAGATTTTCTGAGGTATTAAAAAGTGAAATTGAAGAATTTGGAGAAAAAATAGAATTATCAAATGATATTTATGAATCACTTTTAAAACATTCTTTAGAAAATTAAGATATTTTTAGCTATCTTTTGTAATTTTGCTGAAATAGCAAAATATATTTTTACAGGTTTTGTACCGTTAAAGGAGTATTATATGACAGAAATCAAAGCTGTTGAAAATAAATTAATTAACAAAGCACTTAGCTATACGTCTCGGGGAAATAAGTTTGTTTATCATCCAAAAGAAATTTGGAATTATTTAAACGGAAATGGAAACAGTATTATTTCTGCACATATTGCACCAACAAATAAATGCAATCTCAATTGTACATACTGTAATCAGGTTAATAGAGCAAAAGGAAAGTTTTTAGAATTTGATGTAATAAAAGAATTTGTTAACGGACTGATTGATAGAGGTCTGAAATCCGTAATTATAACAGGTGGAGGTGAGCCTACGCTCTATCCGTATTTTAACGAACTAACAAAGTGGCTAAAAGAACAAGGACTTAAAACAGCCCTGATTACTAACGGGACAAATAACCGCTCCGGTAAAAAGTTAGTAGAGACCTGGAATACTTTTGAGTGGATAAGAGCAAGCTTAAACTTTTTTAAAGAAAAACTGATACCTTTAAAAATACCTGAATCTATGAATAAAGGTAATGTGGGAATGTCATTAGTGTATCAAAATCATACACCGGATATGTTAAAACAAGTTGCAGATGTCGCTGAAAAATACAATGCCAGATATGTAAGAATTATACCGGATTGCTGTAAAGATGATTACAGTCCGGAGAATTATGAAGGCGATTCGGATGTGCTTCTTTACAAAATTTAAA
>CACWIL010000261.1 GCA_902760905.1 uncultured bacterium | reverse complement strand
CTAAAGAAGAGGCAGAAATGGCGGAAGCCTTTTTAAAAATGGTAAAGCCAAAAACAAGTGATGATAATATACGGATATACGGACTTCATCAGTCTTTGCAGAGTTATTATAAGTATGGTGAAAGTGCTGTATTGCTTCATTATGCAAAAGCTGCATACCATTATTTAGCAGATAAAAGCAGCACGCTTTATGCCAAAGTTCAGAATTATATTAATAAAAACCAGGAAAATATGCTTGCACAAAAGAGATGAGCTTAGTCTATGTGCATTTCAGGAAGGGGATTTTTTCTTAGTGTTTCAAATATATTGACCAGTCTGTCTACAATTAGTTCTAAGGTTTTTGGTCTGTTGTGAGTATAAGAAAAATATCCGTGTGATTTTAAATTTGGCTTGTTCTGTTGCAAAATCTGAAAATAATCATTATTGAAATACGAAATGTCATCTTGTTTAAGAATGAGTTCCGGAAAATCTTTTGTTCTTTCTTCAAACATTTCAAAAACTTTGGGATTTGTAATTGCTTTTGGATACGGATACAATTTTGCACCAAAAACCAGACTATTTGTTGATTGGATTTTATTAATTTTCATAAACCTGTATTTGCCCCCTAGAATTTCATATAGTTCATATTGTGTTTTTCTAAATATGCTTTCAAATCACGTTTGATTTCCGGAGCTAAGATGTATAAAACAATTACGTTAGGAATACATAAGGCAATCATCATAGCGTCTGTAATATCAATAACTGATTTAACGTTCATAACAGAACCGATAATGATAAACATACAATATATAAGATTGAAAGTTAAAACTCTTTTTTTACCTTCTCCAAGCAGGAATGTCCAGGCTTTTTGTCCGTAATATGCCCATGAAATTAAAGTTGACATTGCAAATAATACTGCAATCAGAGAAAGTATTACAGGGAAGAACGGGATTACTGACTGGAACGCATTTGATGCAAGTTCGATACCGGATATTTCTCCTACAGAGCTCATATCAAGAACGCCTGATGATACAATTGCCAGAGATGTAAACATACATAATACACCTGTTAAAAATGTTTCCAGTAAGGCAACAAAGCCCTGAGAAACAGCTTCTTTTGTCTGGGCTGTTGCATAAACAATTGCAGCAGCTCCGGTTCCTGCTTCATTAGACTGAACAGAACGTCTTAATCCGATAATTATAGTTCCGAAAACGCCGCCTGCAACAGCAGTAGGGTGGAATGCTTCGTGGCAGATAAGTGATACTACATGAGGCATACTTTTAATATTTGCAAAAATAACAATTAAACCGGATATTATATATAAAATGCACATTGTAGGAGTTAATATTGTTGTAACTTTAGCTATACTCTTGATACCACCGACTACAACCATACCTATAAGTATTGCCGCAACAAGTCCTATTACCCAGGTAAAGCCGTGAAAAATGCTGTTTTCACCGCCGGTTATAAATACAATCTGGTGAGCAGTTTGGTTTATCTGAATCATATTACCGCCTGTAAGACCACCGCCAATACAAAGAATTGCAAATAAAACAGATAATGGCTGCCCTAACCAGCGCATTTTTCTTCTTGTAAGGCCATGAGCGATATAGTGCATAGGGCCGCCGGAAACTGAGCCATCAAGGTTAAATCTTCTGTATTTTACGGCAAGTGTAGCTTCAACAAACTTGATTGACATACCCAAAAGAGCGCCTGCAAAAATCCAGAAAGCTGCTCCTGGTCCGCCGATTGATATAGAGATTGCAACACCTGCGATACTGCCAATACCGATTGTTCCCGAGAGAGCAGTTGCAAGAGCCTGGAATGATGAAACTTCACCGCTTCCGTCACCACTTTTAGCCGGTTTGGCAACAACTTCTATTGCGTGCTTAAAACCCCAAACAGCCATTCCTCTAAAGTATATAGTAAAAAATATACCTGCGATTAAAATCCAGAATATAATCAAAGGTACTTTACTTCCGCATATTGTTACAGGGAAAAAGATAATGTTTGCTACAAAATCAGATACAGGTGCAATATGTTTATCCATAAATTCGTCAACATTCATTGCACTTGCAGTCTGCAAAGTCATTAACATAGTGAACATTAAAGTTAAAAATCTTGTCATAATCTTCTTCTCTTTTCCTCGTTTAAAAGTGTAAAACCTTTTTCTTCGGCCTTTAATACATTTACATCTATTTTACCCCAAACATGTCAACTTTTTAAAAAATCTTTACATTATGGGTTTAAATGTAAAGAAATGTTGTAGTCTGTAGCAAAATTAATTTTTATAAGTTTTAATAATATTAGAAGGAGTGTACTATGCGTGTAAATTCAGTTGACAGTACAAATTTTCAGATGGCATTAAAATTAAATCCCCAAAAAATGCCTGAAAAACTTAAAGAAAAACCTATGGAATACATAATCGCATTAAACGAATTTGGTGACAGGATAAAAGATGTAAAAATTTTTGATGTTGTTTTAGAAGACAGCTTTATTCCTCAGGTAAAGAGAATCGGCGGTGTGGATGGAAAGGACTATTTTAAAGCATTCAAGAATGAAGAAAAATATCTTGGAGAACCATACGAAGTCCCTGCCGGTTTTGACGGTGATACTGTAGGTGGTTTTAATCCAAACGAACCTGCTATATTTCGTTCTGTATACGGAAAAGATGCAGAAAAGAAATATTCGGAGTTTAAAAAATTAAGTATGCTGGAGCAGGCAGGTGAGCTTAGCAGGCTTCTGGAGAAAGAATATGTCAATAGTATAG
>CACWIL010000260.1 GCA_902760905.1 uncultured bacterium | reverse complement strand
CCCGCACCTAGCCTAAATCTCACACACATAAGGTCGGATTTGAAAAAGTCGAAAAATTGTCATTTTTCAGACTTTTTCTGCATCCTCTTTTACTGTAACATTGTATGCAGTTACCTTAAAGTTAATAATTTGCAGGATTGCTTCGACCTAATCGGTCTCGCAATGACAAGATTGTAAAACTTTAATACCTAATATATTTTATATATTTACCCCACGTAATGAAAAATTTGTGATACTTTAGTTATCTATTTTATAACATTCATTTTTAATGTATCATAATCATATTCTAAAATATGAATATCGTTCAGTAAATGATAATACCTTCTATAATAATACTCAGCCAATGTTTCTGTTCTTTTTTTATGTATAGATTTCTTCATAACTATATATTTTTTTGTTTCTTTAGGCAAAAAAGAAAGAAAAAAAGCTGCTTCATTCAGGCAAACTAATTTTGCGCACGGAACATTACCGGATTCAGTCCAAGTATAACATTTACACTCTGCAACTATTGAAGCATTTTTACTTTGTATATCAAAGGAATGTTCTTTGGGCGGATTCCCGATTTTAATTTTTTTATATAATTCAAAAGGTTGATTGTATTCTTTTTCAAGCCATCCTTTTACAGCCAATTCAAAATCTTTACCTACTTTTGGGTTTTCAGAATTTGTATTCATTATATCAGCCCCTCACCCCAACCCTCTCCCACATGGGGCGAGGGGAGTTTTATATATTTACCCATTTACCCCACCAGGCTTTTGTACATTTCTAAGTATTTTTTTGCACTTTCTTTCCAGCTGAAATCAGCCTGCATTGCAGAGCGACGCATAGCATTAAATGTATATTTATCTTTATAAACATTAAGCGCACAATTAATTGCATCCTTCATCGCCCAACCGTCATACCCCCAGAACTTAAAGCCTGTTGAGTTATCAAGAGGATACCCTGTAACAGTATCTTCCAGTCCGCCAGTGGCTCTGACTATAGGTAATGAGCCGTATCTCATAGCTATTAATTGAGATAATCCGCAAGGTTCAAACTTACTTGGCATCAGGAAGAAATCACTTCCTGCATAAATCTGATTTGCTAAATCACCTCTGTACCCGACATAAGCTCTGATATTCGGAGTGTTATTTGATAACCAGATAAACAGGTTTTCATAAGACTTGTCACCGGTTCCAAGGAATATAAAATCAGCTTCCATATATCTTAAATCATTTTCAACCTGTCTTATCAAATCCAAACCTTTTTGATCAACAAGACGTGATATCAAAGCGATAAGAGGTCGGTCTGGATTATGTTTTAAGCCGAAATATTCAACAATATTCTTTTTATTTTGAGCTTTATATTTAAGAGTATCAATATCATAATTTCTGCAAATTGTTTTATCCGTCTTAGGATTAAATACAGTGTAGTCAATACCGTTAACTATTCCGACAAGTTTGTTTGTGTGACCTCTCAGAGTATAATCCATACCCTCACCGTATTCTCCTGTCAGGATTTCTCTTGCATAAGTCGGAGAAACAGCAACAATTTTATCTGAATAATTTATTGCACCTTTCATCCAGTTTACTCTGCCGTAGTGTTCACAGCCCCATTCATTGAACACAATATCTTTTCTCATATTTGCATAGTCTAAGATATCTTCAAACCAGACTCCCTGATAAGCAAGGTTATGAATCTCAAATACATTCTTTGTCTTTGACCAGAACTCATCAAACTTATAATTAGCCTTAATATATAAAGGAATCATTGCAGTATGCCAGTCGTTAGAATGTATAATATCGGCTCTGAAGTTCAAATCTTTTGCGTACTCTAACGTTGCAAGAGAAAATGCAATATATCTTTCGTGTTCATACCTCGGATCAAGCCATCTTGGGTAAACTTCCTTAAACGGAGTAAAATACCAATCGTTCTGAACAAAGAATACATTAATATTTGTTCCCGGGAGTTTTGTCATATGAAGTTTGAATTTTTGCGGTGAATAACCGCCGAAAGTTATCCATTTTTCTGAGTTTTCAAGTTCTTTTAATCCCCATTTGTTGTAGTCAATACAACCATGTAGTGGTGTAAAAATAGCAATCTCGGCATCTTTTTCAAGTGCTTTGGGTAAACTTCCGACAACATCAGACAATCCGCCTGCTTTAGAAAACGGGGCAACTTCTGCGGCTGCAAACAAAATCTTCATATGGACTCCTTTGCTGTTGGGCAGGTATGCCCAACCTACTACACTAGCTTCTTATTTAACGATTTGTGATGGTTGAATTATAACTTAAATTTAATATTTTTGCAACAACCCCTCACCCCAAACCCCTCTCCCACAAGGTGAGAGGGAACAGCAGCTAACGATTTGCGTTGGTCTTATTATATAAATAATAGGTAATTATATACAACTTTACACAAAAATAATTAAAAATATCGTCATTCTGAGGGCATTAATCCATTTCGCCCGAAGAATCTCTATTTTATGAGATACTTCGCTTATGCTCAGTATGACAGGACAATTGTCACACTTTGTGTAAAAAGATATATAGTTACCAAATAATATTGTCTTTCTGAATCCAATAATAATTCAGGGGTGAAGAATCGTTATAACTTTATTTTAAAGAGATACTTTGGGATTAAACAGCTATTTTCCTCAAAATGGTCGGATTATAACAATATTGCTGTATAATTTTTAACGTCCTCTCCTTGAGGGAGGACCGAAATCTTTGGTTTCGAGGTGGGGTTTTTCTTATTACTAATCTTATATTTAC
>CACWIL010000259.1 GCA_902760905.1 uncultured bacterium | reverse complement strand
ATGGTTTTGGAGGGTGGAAAGTTACCTGCTGAATTAAAAGATATGGTTAGTTCTCCAGCAGGTACAACAATTGAAGGAATTGCTACTTTAGAAGAAAACGGTTTCCGCAGTGCAGTTATCAAAGCTGTAACTGCCGCTTGCAACCGTTCTATTCAGCTTGGAAAATAGTTAGTCAACAAGTTCCAAAATCATTACTACCGAACCTTCCGATGTCATAATAACGTTGTCACCGTCAAATTCGATTGTTGATTCAACTTCTCCCTGTTCAGAATATTCTGTTAAAATCTGTTTTTTTTCATCATAAGAAATTTCTTCTGTAACACTCTGTTCTTCACCATTAGAAACATATGTCATTACAAGTTCATCTTCTTCGAAACTAAGGAACATCTGTAATAAATCACCCATATCAATATTCTGGCCGTTCACTGATTTTACAAGATATGTGTTTCCAATGATTGTTTTCTTTTCTTTTGCATTTAAAACCGATGTAACACCAATTAAAACTAATAAACTTAAAAATAATACTTTAATTTTCTTTGACATTTTTTGTCTCCTTGTCTAAAAATTATTTTATCTGAATTATACTTATTAAACAAGATATTTATTTAATAATTACAGAAAATAACAACTATTTACAAAACACAATAAACAATATAAGTTAAGTAAAAAGGAATATAAAAAATGCTTAATGAAACTATTACACAAAAAAAGACAATTTTTTCTTTCGAAGTCTTTCCTCCAAAAAAAACAATGCCGGTTGAAACAATTTACAATACTTTAGACCAGCTTAAAGAGTTAAAACCTGATTTTATAAGCGTTACTTTTGGTGCCGGTGGAAGTGAAAACTGCGAAAATGCCGTTGAAATTGCAAAATATATTAAGAACGTATGCAAGGTTAAATCTGTTATTCATATGCCATGCCTTAATATGACAAAAGACGACGCCTTATTTGTGTTAAAAGAGTTTCAGAATGCCGGAATTGAAAATATTTTAGCTTTAAGAGGCGACAGGATTAGCGGAAAAGAACCTGCAAATGAATTTTTCCATGCCGATGAGCTTATAAAATTCATAAAAGAATTTGATAAAACAAGAACAGACGGAAAAAACTTTAAAATTTTTGGTGCCTGCTATCCTGAGCTTCATCCTGAATCAAAATCTGTATATGACGACGTTGATTTTTTAAAACAGAAGGTAGATGCAGGTGCTTCACATTTACTTTCTCAGCTTTTCTTTGATAACGAACAGTTCTACCGCTTTTTAGAACGCTGCCAGATTAAAGGCATAAATGTACCGATAGAAGCGGGAATCATGCCTGCAACAAACAAAAAGTCCATAGAAAGAATGGTTTCTATGACAAATGCAGTTTTACCTAAAAAATTTACTGATATGATGGAAAGATATTCTGATTATCCTGAAGCTATTCGTGATGCAGGAATTGCATACGCAGTAGATCAGATTGTAGATTTGATAACACATGGGGTTCAGGGCATCCATCTTTATACAATGAATACCCCGATTGTTGCTCAAAAGATTTATGAAGCAACACACTCCCTTTTCGAAGTGGCCCCATTAAAATAATTATTTTGCTTCCAAAAGTTTAATTGTAAAGCAGATATAAGCGTTTGGTTCAATTCCAGCCTGTGGAATACCGCGTTCACCGTATGCTAATTCAGGTGGAATAACAATTGTTCTTACTTCTCCAACCTTCATCTGGCAAACCATAGTATCAAAACCAGGAATCATATCGCCGCCGGCTGTTTCAAATTCCAAAGGATCGTGTCCCTGTGGATGGAATCCTCTTGAAGCATCAAAAGCCATGCCTTCTACTGTATATCCAATGTAATCACATTTTACATTTTTATTTTTACCGATAGCTTCGCCGCTTCCTTCTTCTTCAATCTTAAAATAGATTCCTTCTGGAGATTTTGTGCAGCCTTCTGTTACTTTAGCAAACTGTGCTTCTTTAAGTTCCTTGCGAACTCTATCAAATTCCTTCTGGTCTGCTTTAAATGCCTTAGCTTCATCACCGTTACGAACAATCTTAATTGATTTAATAACAGTATCAATCTTTGTGTTGTTTACAATTTCCTGACCATAAACAACTTTTCCAAAAATTGTATGATTTCCGTTCAACCATTCTGTTGGTGCAATTGTAATAAAGAACTGACTTCCGTTTGTTTTAGGACCAGAGTTAGCCATTGCAAGTAAACCTGGTTCGCTGAAGGTATATTTTTCAACAATTTCATCTTCAAACTTATATCCAGGACCACCTGTTCCGTTTCCTTTAGGATCTCCACCCTGAATCATAAAGTCCTGTGCATCGCCGTTTGCCAAGCTGATTACACGGTGAAACTTTAATCCGTCGTAGAAAGGTTTTCCCTTACAAACATCCATTTTACCTTCTGCAAGTGCTACAAAGTTTACAACTGTTAATGGTGTGTCCTTGTAAAATAATTCAACTGCAATTTCACCATCTTTTGTGGTAATCACAGCAAATACTCCGCTTTTGTCTTTTAAAGAATCCATTGCTTTGCTCCTTGGACTGCAGGCAACTCCAGACAATGCTGTGATACCAATAATACATCCAATAATTAATTTTTTAAGTGATTTCATTTTATTTCCTGTTTAATTTAAAACTGTTTAATAAACCATTTATAAACAGCATCCATACGTGCTGTCATTGAATCTGTAACCTGATCCTTAATTCCTGGTAATTTCTTGCAGTTTGCATCTGTAGAAAGCCATAACAATAAT
>CACWIL010000258.1 GCA_902760905.1 uncultured bacterium | reverse complement strand
ATTGATGACATCATGGGATTTTCTTCCTGTCCGGGATCCTGGTTATTGTTTGCTGTAGGTGCAAGTTTGATACCTATCCACTGTGTAAGTGCTGCAAGAATGGGAATCATTACAGCTACAGCAATGGGTAAAATCCATGCATAACCATCAGCTCCTACTCTGCTTGCCCATGCTGTCTTTATGGTATCAAGAGGTGAATAACCGATGTTGATTCCAAGGAATGAATTATATCTTTCCAAAGCGGCATTGGTATTATTGATAAGAGTTGATAAATCAGGAAACTGTTTTGCGAAAAATGCCCAGTCCTGTGAACTTGCTCTGTTTAATACATCAATAAAAGTATTTCTTGTAGCATCAACATTTGCCAAAGCATTATCGCTGTTAATAAGATTGCTTGTAATATTGTCAATCGAAATTGTGTCAATATTTAAAAATTCAGGTTTAAACTGTCTTTTGTAAGCAGCAAATGATGAAATATTGCTTACAAGTTTTCCGTTAACATCATGATTACCCTGAATGAACTTGGCCATGTTCATGAATACATTGGCATCCCCTACAACTCCTGTTGAAGGATTGATTCCCATCATTGAATTTACAAGTTCCATAAATTCATTCTTTACCATGGGAACATATGCGGGAATTGCATAAATAACACGATAAAGAGCAAACAAAATAGGCATCTGGATAAGTAACTGTACACAGCTTCCGGAAGGTGAAACTCCGTATTTTGCGTAAACGGCACTTGTTTCCTGCTGCATCTGCTGCATTAAATCAGGATCCTTTGTTCCCTTGTACTTATTCTGAATAGCCTGAATTTCTGGATTCATGATTGCAGACATTTTAGAGAATTTCTGCTGTTTGATTGTAAGGGGTAACATTAAAAGATAAATAATAATTGTAAAGATGATAATTGCAACACCGATATTGGCTGTTCCGCCGTATAACGATGCTATTTTATCAAGAATAAAAAATATTCCGTTCATTAATTTACCGAGAACCCAGGCAACCTGGCCGATAATAAATGTGGAATTCTGAGTCAATATCAAATCGAACAATTCTGCCTCCTGTTACGGTACGGGATCGTAACCGCCTTTGGAGAAAGGATTACATCTTAAAATTCTCCAGGCAGCCAAAAAACCGCCTTTTATTGCTCCGTACTTTTCGATGGCTTCAAGGCCATACTGACTGCAGCACGGATAATAAGGGCAGCGTGTAGTCTTTAAAGGTGATAAATATTTTTGATATAACTTTATGATAAAAATAAGAATTTTCTTCATTAATTAAAAGATATTTATAACTAACCTTTAACGGTGTCCAGTGTACCGTTCAATTTCATTAAGTGTAATAATGCGCTCTCAATACCTGCAAAGTCGCAGGCGTCAGATCCTTTACGCGCGATGACTACAATGTCTAAACCGCTATTAAACATTTTTTCGTGTAGTCTGTAACTTTCTTTAATAAGTCTTTTTAATCTGTGTCTTACAACACTGTTGCCGACTTTTTTACTTACCGAAATTCCGAGTCTGTTTCTGTCCGAATTGTTTTTCAACGTATATATTACCAAATACTTGTTTGCATATGATCTGCCGGACGTATATACATTCACAAAATCCCGATTATTCTTTAAAGAATCAGTAAAAATCATAATTTCCAATAAATGTGTGAAAAAAAGGCCACATTACTGCGGCCTCTGATATCTTAATTAAGCTGATAAAACTTTTCTTCCCTTAGCTCTTCTAGCCTGTAAAACTTTTCTTCCGCCGGGAGTACTCATTCTTGCTCTGAAGCCATGAACTTTATTTCTCTGTCTCTTCTTAGGCTGAAATGTCATTTTCATAAAAGCTTACCTCCATTTCCTATACGTCGAAAACATCATAAATTATATAAGAATAAGGATATGCAGTCAAGAAAAAATTATTACATTATATATAAGAAAAAACTTAAAAAAATTTAACAATCAACATATAGAATTGAAAATTTTATCAACAACAAAATATGGAAAAGCCCGATTTTTCCAGTTAAAATAATGAATTTACATAAAAATATCAACAGAATGTTGATAAATTGTTGATATTTTATTTTTATGGTTTAAATCCTGTTTTTAAGTTTTTAAATTTGTAGGACAAACCTTTTAAAGCCAATTTTTTAAAAAATTTCAGATTTTTTGATATTTCCCTAAACAATCGCATTTTTGCTTCTTTTATGAGATTTTGTTTTTACCGGTCAAAATGTTAATTCACATTTATAAACATTATGAACCTTAAAAGGTGCATAATTCACATAAAAGTTAACATAAATTATTATACAAACCTAACTTTTTTAAGGACTTAAAAATTTGATTTTATTTAGATAATTCAATATAATATAGTAGGTTAAGGAGGCATAATTTATGAAACCGGTTCAAGAAAAATGGGATATTATCAAAAACGCTGTAATTACTGACTACGGAATATCCCAAATAGCTGTTAAACTCTGGATAGATCCAATGGAATATTACAGTGAAACAGATGATACCGTAACCATAATTTTACCTAACGACAAAGCCAATATCATTGAACTTCTGACTGAAAAATACAGAGATTTCTTTATTATTGCAATTTATGAGACTTTAAACAACGAATATGAAGTCAAATTCATAGCTGATGAGAAAAAGCCTCAGGAAGAAAGCAATAATCAAAAAATAGTTCAGGAAAAAGAATCCACCAACACAAGTCTTATAAAAAAATATACATTTGATAATTTCGTTACCGGTAATA
>CACWIL010000257.1 GCA_902760905.1 uncultured bacterium | reverse complement strand
TATTACTAATACTAGCAAAGGCCTAAAGCTCTTTGAAAGGTTGAACCTGAAAAGCCAAGAAGTTATTTTCGAAAATGCAATCCAAGGTAACGGTGTATATTTTCACCCGGTAAAACCGCACTGCCAGCGAAAAAAATTCTTCAAGGCATTTGGAAAGAAGCATAAAAGTGTAACATATCTGCTTAAATATTATACGCAAGTTCCCATCTATAATAAATGTTTAATGTTTTTGCGTCGAATTGCATCAAAGGTGTGTAGAGAAATCAGGAATTTAAAAACAAATAATTTATAATAAAATAGTTTTTTTGATGGAAAACATAGGATTAATAACTTTTTCCACTACACTTGACAATTATGGACAAGTGCTTCAAGCATTAGCCACAAAAGATTATTTACAGGAACGTGGACATAGGGTTTTTTTAATGAGAGAAAAAGAAGACTGTCTTCTAGATATGTTTTCACTCTCGATAAGAATGTTTGTTAAAAGATTCATCTATTTCTTTACCCGTTCAAACTCAATTAAACAGTCTATTAAGGCACAAGAGAATTATGTACACTGGAAATCAGTATATAAATATAATGAAAAAATTCATCCTCGATTTTTTGAACAGTTTAGAACAAGCAATTTCGAGATTATCAACTGTTGTGATGGTGCGATAAAACAATATCGTATAACTGCCCTTTGTGCAGGTAGTGATCAAATTTGGGGTGGACCTGATAAATACCATTTTCTGCAAATTGGTCCCAACAGTTTAAAGAGATTTTCTATAGCTCCGAGTACTGGCGACAAGCAATTAACAAAAGAAGGTGGTGTGCTGGTCGCTCAGTGGTTAAGGGGTTTCTCGTTTGTTACAGTAAGAGAACCATCAGGTGTACAAATGTGCAAATCTTGTGGGTATAATCGTGCTCATCTTATACTTGACCCCACATTTTTACTAAGCTCAAATCAATATAATAGTTATGCGCCCTCTCAATGTTCTGACGATAATTACATATTTGTTTATCTCTTACGCGCACAAGCCCCTATTTCTCTTGAATCTATTGAAGAATTTGCTAAAAAGAATAACTTGGCCGTAAAATATGTACCAGGACAGGGTCGGATGGATGAACATGATAAAATATATGCAACAATACCGGAATGGTTGTCATTAATAAGGGATGCAAGGTATGTGATAACAAACTCATTTCACGGAATGGCCTTTTCTATAATATTTAGGAAGTCTTTTTTGGTTTTGCCTCGAGTGGATGAAACCAAGAATATGAATGAGCGGATAACGAGTCTTTCAAAAGAACTAGGACTAACAGATAGAATATATAAAGATGATTTAGAGACCATTTTAAAACCTATTGATTATCATCAGGCTGAACAGAAAATAGAGAGTAATAAAAAAAATCTGGACGACCTAATGAGAGAAAATAACCTGTAATTTATTTGTGCCTTGCGTTTGCCTTATTTTGTTTGATAAATAATGAAAGTACTGTTTCTATGTAAATATCTAAGCACCGGAGGTGCTGAGCGGGTTTGTGTCGATGTGGCTAATGAATTATGCAGAAAAGGTCATGAAATCATTATTATTACGGATACAAAAAAGCATTTCAATTACCAGCCATCCCCTAAGATAAAATTAGTTCACATGGAAGCCGCACCTCGTCTGACAACTCCTGGTATGTTTATGACAATATACAGAACTTTAAAACATGAGCAACCAGATGTTGTGGTGAGTATTCTATATCGATATGCTACGATTTCAAAGATAGCTGCAAAAATGACCTGTAACTGTCCGGTTATTGCGTCTGATCACAATTCATTTGAGCGCCCCAAAGGTTATCATATGCGCTTTGTTCAATGGCTAAATAAATTCTACAGCAATTATTATTTTGACTACCTTACCGTTTTGACAGAAGCAGATGCGGACTTTCTAGAAGGGAGATTCAAAAATGTTAAGGTGATGCAGAATCCATTGGCTTTCAGGCCAGTTGAAATAACCCCGCCAAAAGAAAAGGTTGTTCTTGCAGTTGGAAGGCCCGATGCATGGGAGGTTAAGGGCTTTGATGTTTTGATAAAATCCTGGCATATTGTTGGGAAGCAGTACCCTGACTGGATTTTAAAGATTGTTGGTTCTGGTAGTAGAGAATCTGAGGACTTTCTTTTATCCCTTACTGAAGGAATGAATAATGTGGTTTTTATGCCCCATACCGAGAATGTAATAGAAGAATATCAGCGCGCAGCAATATTTGTCATGAGCAGTCGCTATGAAGGCTTTGGCCTTGTCTTGATTGAGGCAATGTCGCAAGGTTGTGCATGTGTTGCATGTGACTACAAAGGACGACAGGCTGAGATCGTTAAAGATGGATATGACGGCCTGATTTGTCAACCGGGAAATGTTGATCAGTTGGCGGAGAAGATATCATATCTAATAGAAAACAAAAAAATAAGAGAACTGTTACAAAATACAGCTCCCAAATCATTAGAAAGATATTCTATCGAGAATGTGACTAATAGATGGGAAAAACTATTTCAGGAAGTTACAAAAATAAAATAATGAAAAATTTTTTGTCGATATTAAAGAACCCTTATCGTATTCTGGCTCGCATTATATTGGGCAGGGCTCATTTCCTTTCTGATAAAGTGTATCTGAATATTATTTATCGTGCTTGTTTTAGAAAGCCAATTAAGTGGGAAAAACCGCAGACATACAACGAAAAATTACAATGGTTGAAACTGTATGACAGGAATCCTTTGTATACAACCCTCGTAGATAAATA
>CACWIL010000256.1 GCA_902760905.1 uncultured bacterium | reverse complement strand
AAAAAAAAAAAAAAAAAAATGATAAAAGAGTTTGTAAATGAACTTGATAACTGTACAGTTAACAGTCTGATAAGAGTTGCAGGGTAATAGGTGAAGATATACTATTTTACAGTAAATGTTGTTGTATATCCGTCATTCTGAGGGATATAACCATTTAATCCCGAAGAATCTCTATAAATTATAAGTTATGGCGATTCTTCACCCCAAAATTGCTATTGGGTTCAGAAAGACAGAATTTTGCTGTAACATTGTAAATAAACACCTAAATTTAATTACTATTTGTCTTTGAAATCAAACAAATCTTTGATTTGTATGTCCAAATTACCGGCAATAATTTTCAGTTTTGATGCAGTTGTAAAACAAAAAATTATATTTGCCCCTTCTTTATGTTAAAATCTATATTAGATTATTAAAGAGGATATTATAAATGGAAAGATTTTACGCAACTACTGCAATAGACTATGTTAACGGCGCTCCGCATATCGGACACGCTTACGAAAAGATTTTGACTGATGTTATATTTAGACATTATACCCAAAGATGTGATAACACATTCTTTTTGACGGGTACTGACGAACACGGTATCAAAATTCAGAAAACATCAGCTGAAAAAGGTGTTTCGCCAAAAGAGTTTTGCGATATGAATGCCAACAAGTTCAAAGAAGCGTGGAAGGCTCTTGATATAGGGTATTCAAAATTCATAAGAACAACAGACGAAGAACACGAAAAAGTTGTGCAGAAAATCTTTAAAAAACTTTTGGATAAAGGTGATATTTACAAACACGCATACACCGGACTTTATTGTTCAGGTTGTGAAGCATTTTTGAGCGAAAAAGACCTGACTGAAGACGGACTTTGTCCTGACCATCAGAAGAAACCTGAAGTAGTAAGTGAAGAAAACTATTTCTTTAAGCTTACAAAATACAAAGATGCGATTATCAAACATATTCAGACAAATCCTGAGTTTATAATGCCATCATGGAGAGCAACGGAAGTTCTTAATCAGCTTGAACACATTGAAGACATATCTGTTTCACGTTCAAAATCAAACGTAAGCTGGAACATTCCTGTTCCTGGTGATGACGAGCAGGGAATATATGTTTGGATAGATGCTCTTTCAAACTATATTACGGCAATAGGGTACGACCCTGACGGAAGCAGTGAGCAATTCAAAAATTTATGGCCTTGTGATGTTCACGTAATTGGTAAAGACATTTTGAAATTCCACAGTATTTACTGGATAGGAATTTTAATGGCACTTGAGTTACCGCTTCCTAAACATATTTTTGCTCACGGCTGGATTACGATAGACCAGACTAAAATGTCAAAATCTCTGGGTAACGTAATCTCTCCGACCTCTATTTTAGAGTCATTTAACCTAGAGGTACCCGACCCGCTAAGATACTATATGGCAGTTGCGGCGCCTTGCGGAAAAGACGGGAACTATTCTGATGATGATTTTAAAGAAAAGGTTAACGCACATCTTGCAAACTCTATGGGCAATCTTCTAAACAGAACATTATCAATGCTTGTTAAGTATTTTGAAGGTGATATTAAACCGGAGTTCTTGGGTAAGAATGAACTTTCGGAACAGGCAATGGAAACAGTAAAAGCTGTTAAACATCATTTTGATTACTTTGAGATAGCGGAAGCAGGGCAAAAAATTATTGAGCTTGTTGATGTAACAAACAAATATGTTACGGATAATGCTCCGTGGACTCTTGCTAAAGAGGGTAACATGGAAAGATGCGGAGTTGTTTTGACTAACGTATTAGAGGTAATGTGTGTGATTACTTCACTAATTTACCCCTTCTGTCCGAATATCGCAAAAGCAATGTCTGAGCAGTTAAGCTATGATTTAGGTACAAAACTTGATGATTTAACCTGTTCTAACTTAAAAGCAGTACATTTAATTGATAAAGAAAACATCAAGCCTGTATTTTTAAGAATGGACAGTGAACTCGCAGACAAAGGCAAGAAATAATTTTTATACAAAATCATTGAGCGCAAGTGCGGCGTAAACCCCTCGCCCCTTGTGTGAGAGGGGAAAGGGGTGAGGGGTAAAAATGTTCGAACTTAAAGCTCAGATGTATTTTTCGGCAGCACACCATTTGCTCAACTACAACGGAAAATGTGAAAATATGCATGGTCATAATTGGCTTGTAGAAGCTTATGTGAGTGGAACAGAACTTGATAAAAGTAACATACTTGTTGATTATAAAGTGATAAAAAGTAACCTCAAAGAAGTTTTGGATTATCTCGACCACAAGGATATTAATGAACTTACTGAGTTTAAAGGGATAAGTCCGAGCAGCGAAGTTTTGGCAAAGTTTATTTATGAAAAGATGAAAGAGCGTATTCCTTTAACAAGCAAAGTATCAGTATGGGAAACTTCTACATCTTGCGCAAGCTATTGGGAATAACGAAATAGTCCCCTCGCCCTACGGGAGAGGGGAAGGTGTGAGGGGAAAATAATTATGGACTTAATACAAACAATATTAATGGGAATAGTACAGGGTTTAAGCGAGTTTTTGCCGATATCAAGTTCGGCTCATCTTGTTTTTACATCTAATTTTTATAAGGTTTTTAAAGGAATTGAAATCGTACAGGAATCAAATCAGGAAGTTTTTCTAGATATAATGCTCCACCTCGGAACGCTTATTGCGGTTTTGATTTTTTTCAGAAAAGAGATTATGGAAATTATAAAAGCTCTGTATTTTGGGCTGAAAAACAAGGATTATTCATCAAAAGATTTTAAAACGGGTGT
>CACWIL010000255.1 GCA_902760905.1 uncultured bacterium | reverse complement strand
TCAAATATTATTTTATCAGTACTTAAAATAATTACCGGTATTCTTAGCGGTAGCCTGAGTATAATATCAGAAGCAATACACTCTCTGAGTGACTTATTTGCATCTGTGCTGACATTTTTTTCTGTTATAAAGTCTGCTCAGCCTGCCGACAGCGACCACCCGTATGGCCATGGGAAATATGAAGATATGGCAGGTTTTATTGAAGGTGATTTAATAATATTTGCAGCTTTGCTGATTATATGGGAAGCATCAAAAAAAATTCTCTTTGGTTTTGATATGAACACTGAGAGCAACCTTGGTATAGCCGTTATGTTTGTTGCAGTCATATTTAATATAATAGTAAGTTCACTGTTATTTAAAGTTGCCAGAGAAACAAACTCAATATCTCTGTATGCAGATGGCGAGCATTTAAGGACAGATGTTTATTCATCGTTAGGCGTTATGCTCGGTCTTGTTCTTATAAAGGTTACAGGATACAGTTTGCTTGACCCCGTTATTGCAATTATTGTAGCGGCAATAATTTTCAAAGCCGGATATTCTATATCAAAAAGAGCCGGCAGCAATCTTCTTGATCATTCTCTTCCGGAAGAAAACATAAACAGCATTAAACAAATAATCAGTAACTATTCGGCAAATGTAACAATGAAACCGCAAAGTCTGAAAGCCAGACAGGTAGGTCCGACAAAGGACATTGATTTAATTTTGCAGTTTCAGAAAGATACTTCTATATGTGAGTGTCATAAAATATGTGATGAAATAGAGAAGCAAATATGTTTACTTTATCCAAACTGTTCAATTTCTATTCATTCCGAGCCAATCTGCTACGGGTCCGACTGTCAGAAAACCTGTAAAAAAGATAAGTTATGTCATTTTTAATGAATCTGATTTAAACCAAATTAAACTCATAAAATCTGTTTATGCCATATTTTTAGAATTGTCGATGAAAAACATACAACATAATTTATGTTAATATATACTTATGGAAAAGATTTTTCAAAAAACATACAATGCATTTATAAATAATGTGTATGAAGAGATTATAAAATCTCCGGTAAGAATACTTCCGGTTACCTTTTTTATTTTATGCCTTTTAGGCGGCTGCCTCTTATATCTTCCCTGCTGCGGGAACATGTCTTTTATTGATGCACTGTTCACTTCAGTAAGCGGAGTTTGTGTAACAGGGCTATCCGTTCAGGATATCAGCACTGAGTTAAATATTTTTGGACAGTTTATACTAATGATTCTTATTCAGGCAGGAGGGTTGGGTATAATGACTATTTCTTCAGTAATTTTTCTTTTGCTGGGGAAAAAAATGTCCGTTGCTTATGAAAAAAATGCAAGAAGTATGTTTGATGCAGAGAGCAGAGAAGAAATTAAGGACTCTTTATTCCTGATTTTTAAATATACTTTTATTCTTGAATTTACAGGCTTTGTTATTCTTGCTGCAAGATTTTCTTGGCTCAATAAAGATATATTGTTTGGAATAAAGCAAGGGATGTTCCTTGCTGTTTCAGGCTTTTGTAACGCAGGATATGCATTAATTTCAGATAACCTTATTCCTTTCAACAGTGATCCCGTAATCATTTTAACGGTTGCTTTTTTGATTATTTTCGGAGGAATAGCACCCGTAATAGCAATAACTTTGCCTAAATATTTAAAAGGAGAAAAGCTTTCTCCTGTTGCTATAATCGTGTTTAATACAACAATTGCCCTGCTTGTAATTGGTACGGTAATTATTTTGATGTCGTCATTTGACGGTGCACTGGATGATATGAGTATTTCAGACACACTTCTAAATGCTTTTTTCCAGTCTGTCAGTGCAAGAACTGCGGGCTTTAGCTCTATTGACTTAAGCAACTTATCCTGCGGAAGCTATTTTACTCTGATATTCCTGATGATAGTCGGAGGTTCTCCCGGAGGTACTGCAGGCGGTATTAAGACAACTACTTTTGCAGTATTAATAATTACTGCGTATAACACATTTTTGGGAAGAAAAAATATTGCAAGAAACAGAGAAATATCACACGAAACAGTGTATAAGGCAATTGCTTTAATCTTTGCTTATTTATCAATACTGGTTATTTCTTGTTTTATCTTATTAACCACCCAGATGCTTCCTCACTCAAAACTTTTATTTGAAGCGGTTTCTGCAATGGGAACTGTAGGACTTTCTATGGGAATAACCGCTCAGCTGGATGTATTCGGAAAGATAATTATAATATTAACAATGTTTATGGGCAGGGTATTTCCGGCAATGATTATTTATTTTCTAAACTCTAGGACTAACGATTTTTATTTAAGTTATCCTCAGGCAAAGATTTCGTTAACATAGGAGAAATATATGAGAAAACGTGTAAAAGAACAAGTGCTGATAATAGGTTTAGGTCAGTTTGGTATGGCTTTAACTAAAACTCTTTATGAAAAAGGGTACGAAGTTATTGCTGTTGATATAGATAAAAAGTTGGTTAATGAAGCCTCAAATTATTCAACTGATGCAATTTGTCTGGATGCAATTGATGAAATATCACTTTCAAAACTTTCACCTAAAAACAGAGATTTAATAATTTGTTCTATTGGTTCAAGGGAACCTTCAATATTAACAGTTGCTCTTTTAAAACAAATGGGCTGTGATAACATTGTAGCAAGAGCTTCTGAAGCAATTCACGCCAGAATATTAAAAGCAATTGGAGCAAGATGCATTATTAACCCTGAATATGAATACGGTAAAAAATTCGCACATAAAATTTTATTTAAGAGTCTTTTCTTT
>CACWIL010000254.1 GCA_902760905.1 uncultured bacterium | reverse complement strand
GACTGATGTCGCGGTCAAAGGGTATGAAAAACTATATAAAGCTCAGGATAATGCCATAATCAGGAGTATGGATATTTCAGTTGGTGAATATGAAAAACGCTATAAAGCTAAACCATGGATATGCAGATTTACAGATGACTTTAAGACATATACATTTGAAAA
This sequence comes from uncultured bacterium, assembly GCA_902760905.1. Classification (GTDB taxonomy): domain Bacteria; phylum Cyanobacteriota; class Vampirovibrionia; order Gastranaerophilales; family Gastranaerophilaceae; genus CAG-196. The sequence continues at coordinate 2,613 of CACWIL010000254.1, read as the reverse complement.
TAGTCTGCCTTCGCATTTTATGACAATGCTTACCGGCAAAGAACCTACGGTTAATATTGCTGAAACAGAGTTTAATATAGATTTAAGTTCACATAAAGAGGAAGTTATGGAGCTGTTTAAGCGTATGCAGGAAGAAAAAGACCACAGTCTTGTTATTGGAACCGGTATGAAAATGCTTGACGGCAGAACATGGCATGTGTACGTGTTAGAAAATGTAGATCTTGAAAATAATACTATTACTGTTAAAAATAAACGCGGGAATATAACCAAAACAATGAATATTGATACTGCTCTAAACACATTCAAGTTTATTGTCGGATATTTTAATAATGATTTAGAGTAATATTTAATCATTATCACTTAATTTACTTGAATGATGTACTTTAAAATTTGTTATTATATTTACACAGTATTATTGCATATATTGAATTACAGCAAAATGTAACAATTTTAGAACTTTTGTTACAATTCATATTATGCATCAAAATTGTTGGTTATAGTATAAAAATATTCAAGGATTTGTGCAAAATACGTTAAGTCAGAGTCACCGTTAATGATTATGTCTGCTTCATCCCTATATGGTTTTACATATTTTTCACCGGCAACCATAATATAATCCCAGTGCTTCTTTGCATTTTGCTCATCTTGATTTCTTTCTGTGCAAGCCCGACGCATAAAGCGTTCTTTTCTAATGTCTAAATCTGTTTCTACGTATACTTTTATATCATAAATATCTTTATTGTTGTTGTACATAGATGCCATACCCTCAACAACAACAATTTTCTTTGACGGAACAAATTTCGCATGCGGTACGGATACTCCGGTACCATTCAGTAAATACTCCGGTGTATAAACATCCTCGCCATTTGAAAGACTTTCTAAATCTGTTTTTAATATATCAAGCTGAAAACTGTTGGGAGAATCTACGTCATAACCATTATCACGCAAGTTGTCAAATGTGCCGAACTTTGCTATCAAATCTGATATGTCATTAAAATAATTATCTGTTGACATAATTGTTACCGGCATATCAAATTTTTCAATAACACGCTTGATCTCATTACATATAGTTGATTTTCCTGATGCTGATTCGCCTGTAATACCAATCATAATACGTTTTGAAGGATTCTGAACAAGACGCTTTGTAAATCTGTTAATGAAATCATGTTTTATATTGTTAAATATTGGCTGCTTAGCTTTATTATCATATGCCATTAACTGTTTAAATTTTGATTGCAAATAAAACGCAAGAAATTCCCTTCCTGTCTTTTGGTTGAAATCAGGTTTTAAAATTTTATCGTCGGAATTAACTTCCTTTTCAATTATATGGGCAAAGCCATTGTTATTGTTATCTTCATTCATACTGTATAATTACTATAAGACAAAATAACTACAAACGCAAATTATGATTCAAACAATTCACTGATTTTATCAGCTATATCACGAGGGTCTATCTCTTGTGTAATTTTGTTTATATCCTGTGCAATCTGATATAATTTGGCAGCTTCAACTTTGTCGCCCATTATTGATATTGCTCTTGCCAGATTAAAGTGAGCCAGTGCATAATTAGGATTTGACTCTACAGCTTTTCTAAAAAGTTCTATAGCTTGTTTTACTCTGCCTAAATCATCAAGGTATATAACACCTAAATTGTTATATGCTATATCATATTGATCATTATATTTAATCGCAAGCTCATAAGACTTCATTGCTTCTTCAGTATCACCTTTTCCCCAGTATAAGAAGCCTAAATTACAATGAATTTTTGCGTTATGAGGTTCAAACTCAAGTGCCTGCCTGTATATTTGAAGTGCGTTGGCATAATCTTCTTTATCATAGAATGCACTTCCTAAGTTAACATATATATCTATATCATCAGGAGTTAATATATATGCTGTCTGATAAGCTGAAATAGCAGAATCCGGGTCTGATTTGTTTTCCTGATATACAAAACCGAGAGTTTGGGCAATAATACTTGTCCAGGAAGGATTTGGATTTAATGTAATTGCTGTTTGGTAATTAGATATTGCCAGATCAAACTCTCCTTTTATATAATAAATGTTTGCCAGATTTGAATATAAATCAGGAATGTTTGGTGCCATTGCAATAAGTCTGTTGTATATATCAATAGCCTGATTATAATCTCCCTGTTCTTCATACGCACGGCATAAATGTCGGTTAGCTGCTATATTAAAAGGATCAAGCCAAATTGCCATCTTGTATTCAGTTATTGCATCTTCAAAATATCCGGTTGATAAATAAATATCACCAAGAATACAGTATAATGGTGCAAAACCCGGAGCAGTTTCTATGCCTTTTTTATATATTTCTATAGCATTACCATAATTTTTCAATTGAATTGAATAAAATCCCTGCAAAAATATAAATAAAAATCTTAGATATGAAACGTTAGCTATTATATTTTTTATTGCTATTTTATCAAATGGTATTAACAAAATTGATAGAAGCTTCTCGGCAATAGCCATAATCTTTCGTTTTGGGTTTTTAAAAGAAAGTGCATCATATAATTTATAGAGAAGATAGTGTGCACTTGAAGAACCCAGCTTTGTACATTCTATTGCTGCTTGCGCTGCATCAATTGCATCTGTAAAA
>CACWIL010000253.1 GCA_902760905.1 uncultured bacterium | reverse complement strand
CTGTTTCTTTGCTAAAGTTATAGGGATTCTTCGGGGGCAAAATGGATATTTCCCCCTCAGAATGACATAATTTTACTGTAACATTGTATATAATTACCTAATATTAAATAAGATATCAAGCAAGAAAATACGGTTTGGAAATTTTCCAAACCGTATTTTATTTTTATTTATATAAACTTATCTTCAGAAAGGAAGAAAGTCCCTTTATATATTTACCTTTTTACTCATTTACCCGGCTACAGCAGGACTTGTTGAGTTCTTTTTATCTTCCCATATATCAACGAGTACTGAGCAGAAGAAGATACTTGAGTATGTACCGATTGTAATACCGAGTATCATAGCGAGTACGAAATCTCTTGTTGTAACTCCGCCTAAGAAGTACAGTGCAAACAAAGTTATCAAAGTTGATAATGATGTATTAATACTTCTTGTAAGAGTTTGATTAATACTTGCGTTCATTATTTCGCTGAATGACATTTTCTTGCCGTAGTATTTAAGGTTCTCTCGAACACGGTCAAATACAACAATTGTATCGTGTACAGATGCACCGATAACGGTTAGAATTGCTGTTACAAACAATGCATCTACCTGAACATTGAAGAACAGTCCCAATATCGAGAAAACACCAATTACAAACAGCGAGTCATGAACTAATCCCAAGATAGCGGCAAGTGCGTAATTAAACTGGAACTGGAATGTTAAGTATGCGATTATGCCTAACAGTGCTAACGAAAGTGCTATTAAAGAGTTTTTGAATAGCTCTTTACCTAATGTCGGACCTACAGATGTAACAGCACCAAGTTCTGAGCCTGCAAAATCTTTGTTTACAACTGAAGTAATTTTATCCTGATCAGCTGAACCTTCTTCAATAAACTTTGTTCTTATAGAAAGAATTGATTTTAAGTTTGAATCAGCCTGATCGTTAACATGTATAACCTGAAGATAAGGATTTTCTATCCCGTTTTGTTCAAGGCTTGTTCTAACTGATGCCATTTTCTGATTAGTGATATCCTCTTTAACACCGTACTGAATAGTAGTACCACCGGTATAGTCAATACCGACTTTTAGCGGTGCGTGAGTTGGATATGTAATTGATGAATAAATCATTGCTATAATTCCCGGAGTTAACAGACAAGCTGACAGAGCGAGAAATATAAATCTGTTTTTTACTATATCAAGTTTGAATTTCATTTTTTATTACCCCCTTAGTCCAAGATACCAAACTTAGCTTTTTCACGTTGTGTTTCAACAGCCTGATATTCCTGGTCTATTTCTTCCTGGGTTAAACCGAATATCCAGGGTTTTTCCAGTTTGCCTGTGCCGAATACAAGGTGCATAAAGTTTCTTGTAATAGTGATTGCACTAAACATTGAAACAATAACACCAATTGCAAGGGTTAAGGCAAAACCTTTAACAATACTTGTTCCTAAGCAGTAGAGGATTGCACAGGTAATAATTGTTGTCATATTTGAGTCAAAAATACTTGTGAATGCTCTGTCAAAACCTGAGTTAATAGCAGTGAACAATGTTCTGCCGGCTCTAAGTTCTTCTTTTGTTCTTTCAAAAATAAGAATGTTAGCATCAACAGCCATACCTATTGAAAGAATGAAACCTGCAATACCTGCAAGCGTTAGTGTTACAGGAACTGCTTTAAATATTGCAAACAAGAATAAACCATATAAGCAAAGTGCAATATCAGCTATGATACCGGGAGCTCTGTAATATAAAATCATAAATAACATTACAAACCCAAGACCGATAGCGCCTGCAACTTTTGATTTAGCAATTGAATCAGCACCAAGAGTAGGTCCTACAGTATTTTCTTCAATAATTTTAGCCGGAACAGGAAGTGCACCTGCATTTAACAAATCAGCCATTTGTTTTGCTTCCTGCGGGCTGAATCCGTCATTTCCGCCTGAAATTTGAGCATTTCCGCTTGTAATAGGTTCTCTTATAACCGGTGCAGATTGCAAATCTCCGTTAAAGAAGATAGCCATTGGCTGGCCAACAAGTCTTTTTGTAAGGTCGCCGAATAATTTTGTACCTTCCATATCAAACTCTAAGTCAACAACAAACTGACCTGTCTGGCCGCTTGTTTTGAACTCAGCTTTGTTAAGCTGTTTACCTGTTAAACCTGTTGATTTCCAGCCGATAATCTCGCCTGAACCGTCTCTTACTGGTTCTTTAAATTCAAGTTCTGCTGTTTCACCCAAATAAGCTTTTGCCTGATTTAAGTCTGAAACGTCAGGGATTTCAACAACAAGTCTTTTATCTCCTGCTCTTTGTACAACAGTTTCTGCTACACCAAGTTTATTAACACGATTTTCAATTGCAAACTGCAAACTTGACATCATATCCGGTGTAACTTCTGCACCATTAATCGGTTGTGCTTCAAGAACGAGTCTTGAACCGCCGACAAGGTCTAAACCAAGTTTTGTAGGTTTTGTGCAGATTACTACAATTGATGTGATAGCAAGTGCAACAATTACCCAAAACAAAATGAGTTTATTCTTCATCTTTTACTCCTTTTTATCCTGTATCTTTATTGTAAAACAAACAAAATGAATGTGAATAGTTTATAGGGCACTAAGATACTAGAATATTAAGTAGTAGTGTTGTAAAAATTTAGGGAATTATATACTATTATACAGTAATATTGTTATAATCCTGTCATTCTGAGGAAAATAGCTGTTTAATTCCGAAGAATCTCTTTAAAATATAAGTTATAGCGATTCTTCACCCCTAAATTATTATTGGGTTCAGAATGACAATATTTTACTGTAACAT
>CACWIL010000252.1 GCA_902760905.1 uncultured bacterium | reverse complement strand
GTAGGACCTTTATCTGAAAAAGATAAAGGAATGTTTTCCTGGATTGTAAAGAAACCCGGTCATGAAAAGCAGAAAGTGCTGCCTTGGAATTTTGATGATATTGTTGATAGAGCGGCTTCTGGTGAAGAATTTATCAAGAGAATGACATCTAAATGTACCTATCTTAGAAATGAAGATGTTCTGCCTAAGCAGAGTTTGCTTTATCAGAAATATTTAGTGCTTAATGAACTGAATAATGTTTCTATTGATAACAATAAAATCGATCAGAACATAAAGAAGGCTATATTTGAAGAACTTTGCTGTAAGGGAATAAAATTATCCAACACAAAGATAGAAAATTTCCTCAGAGATAAACATTTAATTTCTAAAGAAAACCATGTAACGTACAACGGTTCATTCAATGAATCTTTATCTTCATTTGATAAATTGAAGAATATATTGGGTGATAAGTTCAATGACACCATGTGTGAAGATATTATTTTATGGCACACTGTTTTTGCAAATGAAAAAGATCCAGTAAAAAGCAGAATTATTGAAAAATATGGTCAAGAGCTTAATCCTTCGCTTATTGATAAACTTTCAAGACTTGCTTTTACAGGTTGGGGAAGACTTTCGAGAAGATTTTTAGCAGAATTAGGAACCACTGATGTTAGGACTGGGGAAACTGCGTTATCAATTATACACTTGCTTGAGGATACGAATTTAAATCTTATGCAAATTTTAAACAGTGATAATTACTCTCCTAGCTTTATTAATCTTGTCAATCAAGAAAATACTCTTGATACCAGTGAAACATTGAATTATGACTATGTTAAAAATCTTTATTGTTCCCCTACGGTGAAACGCTCTATTTGGCAGGCTATACGTATATCGAAGGAATTGACACAAATTAATGGTTGTGCCCCTGAGAAAATTTTTATTGAGGTTGCAAGAACAAATGATCTAAAGAATAAAGGTAAGGTGACTGACAGCAGAAGAAAACAGCTTCAGGATAAATTTGATAAGACAAAGAAAATTAAAGATGAATTATCACAGATTCTAGAAGAATTTAACCAAAGGGAAGATTTGCGGGAATTCCGTGGTGATAGATTATATCTTTACTTCATGCAGTTGGGGCGATGCATGTATTCAGGTGAAAAGATTAATCTTGATGAATTATACGATCGTAATTTGTATGATATCGACCATATATATCCTCAATCTATAATACTAGATGATTCTCTAGATAATAAGGTTTTGGTTAAGAGACACATTAACGCTGTGAAAAGTGATAACTACCCATTGAGTTCGGATATACGTAATTCGCAAAGGGCTTTTTGGGATATGTTGAAAAAATATGATTTTATTTCTGAAACTAAGTACAATCGTTTAATTTCAAGTAAGGAATTAACTTCTGATATTATTGGCGGATTTTTGAATCGACAGCTCGTAAGCACAAACATTGCTGTTAAAGAAACTGCAAAAGCGTTGTCTCAAATTTATCCTGGTAATAACCGTATCGTATACAGTAAGGCTGGACATGTGTCAGATTTTAGGCATATGTTTGGTATTGTTAAGTGCAGAGAGGTTAACAATATACACCACGGCCATGACGCATATTTAAATATCGTTGTAGGCAATGTTTGGCATTCAACATATCTTCGCTATTGGAATTCAAATTGCACCTTTAATGAAAATAACGCTTTGAACAAATTGTTCTATAAGGATAAGCCTGGTTTTTGGTCAACAAGCTATTTAGATAAAATTAGAAACTATATTCTGAATAGCGATAAATATTTAAATAAATTTGTGGTTACAAAAACGCCGATAGATAGAAAAGGATCATTCTATGATGCGACAATATACCCTAAAGGTGTTGCTCAGTTCCCTCTCCATAATACTTCTGCGTATGACATTAAAAAGAGTGGTGGGTATAAAAATCAGTATGCTTCTTATGTATGCGCTGTTGAGTATAAAAATAAAAAAGGAATAACTGAAACTGATATATTGCCTGTTTTTATCAAAGATCGAAATGAAGCTTCCAAAAATATGAAGGAGTATGTATCGCGAAATTTTGGAGTTGAGTCCACTCGTTTGATCTACTCTCACATTCCATTTGATAGTCTGCTTGAAGTTGATGGCGTCAGGTATTATCTTCGAGGGCGTGATCTAAAACTGTTTCAACTAGTAGTTGCTACAGAGTGGCAACCGTCATCGGAAATTATATCTATTATTCATGACATTAATAATTGTTTATCGAAGATAAACCAAAAAGAACTTACCTCGCCAGATGACAATTCCGTTGAATTTGAGTTTGCCAAAGGGAAAATTATTTCAAAATCAGATATTAAATTAGTTTTTGAAGCAATTGTAAATCAATTAAAGAAACCGTTTTATGGCAAATATGCTTTCGTAAAAAAATTCAATGAAGGAAAATTAAATATCGATAAATTTTATGAAGCAAATCTTTTAGATCAAATGAAATTTATCTTGAGCATGTTAAATTTGATTACTTTAAATGGTTCGTTATTTAATGCAGAACTTATAGATGGTGCAGCAAATGAAACTTGTAAGTATTTGACAAATCTTAAAGGATGTTCTGTTTATTTGATATCACAATCAGTTACAGGCCTTTATGAGAAACGGATAAAAATTATTGACCCTCAATAATAAGGGGGTGATTGTGGCTGGCTTTAGGACTGTTGTAATATCAAAAAATTGCAAACTCGAGTCAAAATTAAATTTTTTAGTTATAAGATCTGATATTGAACGAACAGATAAACTGGCCTGAAGAACGTAAAAAACTTCTATGGCAATTTATAGTCAAGGAAAAGATTAAACAGCAAGCTGAGATTGTTAAAAAAATTAATGATCAGCAAGCATATGATCAGCTTATAAAATTATACGATCAGGTTTTGCCTTTTGATTCCAGTAACAATGAAGCTGTTGCTGCCAGATTGTATTTTTCCGCTATTTTCGGTTCAAAGTTTTCGCGAGATTGTCCATGTAACGAGAATGCTGTGCTTAATTATGGATATTCTATCTTGATGTCATTTATAGCAAGAGAAATTTCAGTTATGGGATATGTTTCTGAATTGGGTATATGGCATTGTTCCAACACGAATCCGTTTAATCTTGCTTGTGATTTTATGGAGCCTTTTCGACCTATTGTTGATAATAAGGTGATACATATAATCCGTGATTATGATCAAGAAACATTTCAAAAGGTGTTCAAGCGTGAAATTGTAAAAATATTCAATGACAAGATTATTGTTAATGACGAAGAACAGTTCCTTGGTTCTGGTATGAGAAACTATTTGAGAAGGGGTATTAAATTCTTGAATGGTTCTTGTGATTCGATTTTTGAGTTTAAATTAATTGATTCAGAAGATGATGGGCTGACACTTTAAATGAGTTTTAGGTTTATGAGAATGATTCTGTTTTTTGATTTGCCGACGGTTACTGATGCAAATAAACGAACATACAGAAAGTTCCACAATTATTTACTTAGTGAAGGTTTTATAATGATGCAGTATTCTGTATATATGAAACTTACTCTAAACGCTACTTCATATAAACAGGAACTAAATAATTTGAAAAAGAATAAACCTCCCGAAGGCAATATAATGGTTCTTTCTGTTACCGAAAAACAGTTTTCAGATATTGAATTTATTCTTGGTGAATTTGAAACAGATGTGATTAATACAACGGATCGGATAGTTGTAATTGAATAGTTAGTGCTGAATGAGAGATTTTGTTTTTTCGTTAGATTTATGTTCATCTATCAAGATTGAACCGTTTAAGTTTTTGACTATAAGTATAGAGGACAAACATTATTTTTATAGCTTTGTTAAATTTATAAAACAGGAATACAAACGGGAAGATACCAGCAAAAAGATGATGAATGTTTTTTGCGATGGTTCCTTAGTTAATTTAGAGAAGATGTCTTGCCTTATTACCGATTATACGGAGATAGATTTTAATTCCAAAGTTATAAATTCATCGATTATAAAAAAGTTGACCAGTTTTTTATCTTTATCAGAACAAAAGGAAGTAAGAGAATTATTGCAGGATTGTCTCCATAAGATTATTGCAGATTTCAGTTTATATTCTGATCTAAATTTAGATAAAAATCCTGAACTGCTTATAACGGAGATCGCCAAAATATGTGCTCCAACAATACTTGATGAAAAGACTACTATATTGGAACGTCTTATCGAATATATCGATTTAATGCTTAACATAAAAAATATGAGTGTCCTATTTCTTGTTTCGATAAAATTATATTTAGATCAAGATGAATTGGAGATGTTGTTCAAGTATTGTTTAGATCGAAATTTATTGCTCGTGCTGATTGAATCTTGTGATAGTGGTGAAATTTTGTTAGATGAACAACGTGTCATTATTGATAGTCAAAAGTGTGTTATATTTCAAAATTTTGATAATGGTGACGAATTATAGCTTTGAAAATTACTAAGAATATACTAGAATAAAAATACACTACGAGTTTAGATAAATTTTTTACGAATTACTTC
>CACWIL010000251.1 GCA_902760905.1 uncultured bacterium | reverse complement strand
ATCGCCAATATCAAACAACTCTAAACCAAATCTTGTATCAGGTTTGTCAGAACCGTATCTGTCCATTGCTTCCTGCCATGGCATCTGAATAAACGGAGGTTTTATATCCACTCCTGCTGCCTTAAATGCATCAACAAGCAAACCTTCTACAGTTTCAATTACATCCTGTTGTTTTACAAAAGAAAGCTCCATATCAATCTGAGTAAACTCAGGTTGTCTGTCCGCTCTTAAATCTTCATCTCTGAAACATTTTGCGATTTGGTAATATCTTTCAATACCGCCAACCATCAAAAGTTGCTTGAAGATTTGAGGTGACTGTGGAAGTGCAAAGAATTTTCCCGGCTGAACTCTTGAAGGTACTAAATAATCTCTTGCGCCTTCCGGAGTTGTTTTAATCAAAATAGGTGTTTCAACTTCCAAAAATTCTTTGTTGTTTAAATAATTTCTGACAGCCTGAACTATATTGTGTCTGACTTTCAGATTGTTAAGCATCTTTTCGTTTCTTATATCAAGATATCTGTATTTTAACCTTACGTCTTCTGAAACATTGTCATCACCAAGAACAAACGGCAGAACTTTTGATTCGGAAAGTATATTTACTCCCTCAGGATACATTTCAACCTGTCCTGTAGGATATTTTTCGTTATAAGTTTCTTCAGGTCTTTTAGAAACTTTACCTGTAACCTGAATAACGTATTCGCTTTTGAGCTTTGAAAAAACTTCGTGTACTTTTGGGTTAATCTGAGGATTAGCAACAAGCTGGAAAAATCCGCTTCTGTCACGAAGTTCAATAAATAAAATACCGCCTAAGTCACGAACAGTTGAAACCCAACCGCAAAGAGTGACTTCTTCATTTAAGTTATTGAGGTTTAGTTCACCGCAATTAACTGATTTCATACTTGTTTTCAATTTATTATCTCCCTTTATATTCCGCTTTTATATTATTAAATTACTTCAAACAGGGGTAAATGTAAAGAAGGGGTAAATGTAAAGAGGGGGGTAAATGTAATGAGGTGGGTAAATGTAAAAGGGGGAAAAAAGAAAAGTAGGTAAATATATGTTGTGTAAAGCTAGTTTAATTTATGAACGATTGTAGTTGTTAAAATATCTTGATTTAACGAGAAAAATTGTTAAAATAAAAATTATGAAAAAGTTTTTATTAGTTTTAGCATTATTAATAGTTTCATTACCTATTATGGCAGAGCAGACAAAACAAGGTGGTTATGCCGGAACTCCGCCCGGGTTTTATGATGATATTGACCCAAATTCTACGGAACAGGAAGAATACAATGATATTCCTCAATACAGGAATATGAATAAAAAAGGCGCTCCGGTTTTTAATCAGGACGGAACTTTTCACGAATATTCAGATGATGACGAAATTATGATAGCTCCGACAGAACAGGCAAAAGCAACAAAAAATTATGCTCAGATTTATAACAATCTTGAACCTGCTAATTTTTCCTATCTGCATGGAATTGATCCGGATGAGTTTTATGATGTAAAAGATGCTACCTGGTCCGTATATCCTCTTTTAAGACTTAATTCACCGATATATTTCAAAAATATAGCAATAGAACCAGGATATTATTTGCTTACACCACGTGAACACGACGGAAAATGGTTTATTTTGTTCAAACAGAACGGAAAAGTTGTTCACATTATCCCTGTGTATGAAAGAGGATATACTCCTCAAAAATTTTATGATGAGCATATACCAAAACCAAAACTTAAACCTTCACAAAAAGTTCACATGAAATTTTTAAGTGCAGTAGGTAAAGTTAAAAGTTCCAAAAGAAAAGACCCGGTAAAAAACTTTTTGGAAGTAAATGATTTGGATAATTATTTTATAAATGTAGTTATATATTACGGGAACCATAAATATTCAACAATTTTCCGTACAATAAGATTATAAAAAATCTCCCCTTAAAAAATTTACCCAAAAAAATTTACCCCCTAAAAAATTTACCCCCAAAATTTTATCCCCTACTTGTAAAATTTCAAAAAATTTTATAAAATAGGTTTGGTCTTTTTTGAGGTAAGTAATTTATTAACCTCTGTAAATTCATTTAGAAAAAAAGGAGAGAAAAATGAAAGACAATTTTAAAAAGTACCTTGTAGAGTTTATCGGAACGTTTTTCCTGGTATTCACAGTAGCATCTGCTGTTTTATTTGGTGGTGCAACCGGTGTAATCGCACCTTTATCAATCGGCTTTGCTTTAATGATTATGGTGTACGCTGGCGGTCATATTTCCGGAGGACACTATAACCCTGCTGTATCTTTAGCTGCGGCAATCCGTGGTGCATTGAGCTGGACACAACTGCTTCCCTACTGGTTTTTTCAGATAGCAGGTGCAACATGTGCAGCACTTTTAGCAGGTTCTTTTGCGGCATTACCGGAATCTGTAGGCTGTCCGTTCCCGTTAATCCCATTAATAATCGGGGAATTTTTGTTTACTTTTGCGCTTTGTTATGTTGTACTTCTTGTTGCAACATCACCAAAAACAGAAGGAAACTCTTATTACGGTTTGGCAATCGGTTCTACTGTTTTGGTCGGAGCTTTTGCCGTAGGCGGAATTTTCTGTCTAGGTGCGTTTAACCCGGCAGTTGCAGTAGGCTTATTCCTGTTTAAAGGTGTATGCTGGATGGGCGCTTTAATTACAATACTTACAAACCTTGTAGCAGGTGCCTGTGCTGCTCTTGTTTACAAATTTGTTGAGGCAGAATAACAGCATTTAATACTATAAAAACAAATTGGACTGCTCAGAATGAGCAGTCCAATTTTGTTTATTTATTT
>CACWIL010000250.1 GCA_902760905.1 uncultured bacterium | reverse complement strand
AAAACAACAAACCACTTAGAAAAACCAATATCAGAAAATGCAGCTTTGATAACATCCGACACATGTGGATTAATCACCACCCGCTTTAGCTTATATGATTCATCATTAACACCGATATCAATTCTTACATTCGATGCCAATACACCGAGGTGAAGCATCGCTATAGTATTTTTTGATGATAAAACTTTTCTGAAGGATTTAAACTCATCATACCCTTGTTTAGAATTAGAGTAATATACCTGAATTTGAATTTCATCACTTGAAATTCCTCTTAAATCCAACAATATGTTGGATAAATAAATCTCTTTACCGAAATCATAGACCAATTGAGGATCTGTCTCATTTTTGACATTTCCTAATAAATTAGCGTGCAAATTATGGTAAGAAAAATCCGAAATTTCCAAATAAGAACGGGAATACTTATTACTTGAATATGCACATATATTAAATACAGACACAAACAGCTGTGTTATAAAAAAAGAAACTAAAACAGAAAAGAATACGCTGACAGCACTAAATTTTATCATCTCATTTCACTAGGATAAGTATTAAATTCTCATACAACAATTTTACCAAATTAACCTAACATAATTCGGCAATTCAGATGCAACTACAATCTATCACGCCAAGTTTTTTTAATATGGAACGATTAGTTTCTTTGACTACGGCCCCCTTCCAATTATTGGCATAGGCTGAAAACTTCATGTATTTATCAAATGACAATCTTCTATCTAATAAATCATAGTCAAAAGAGACATTAGTTTCAACAGACCAGAAATAATCTAAAAACTGAATATATTCCTCAATCTTCTCGCAATTTATCGCGAATATTCCATCTATATTAACTATACTCTCTAATATTGAGTTTCTATGGGACTCAAGCCATGATAACTCAAAGCATAGGAAATTTGTCTGCATTCGATTGTTCTGCTTTAGAAATTCAACCTGATTATCCGGCAATCTATTCTGTATATTTTCCGCAAGATAATAACAGTAACTCTCACATCCCAATAATTTATCAAACCTTTCAAACAGAAAAGGTAAGTTACAAAACTCATACCCAAACAGATAACCGCTATTAACCCAAATAACATTACCATTGCAGATTGAATTATTCAGCAGCAGAAACCACAAAGCTCTGTTATTTTTAATTTTTTCAATCAATCCATCACTAATATTATCGAAATCACATACCAAAGTCTCTGCCATTATAACAAGAGAGACAGAGAAATTATTTTTCCCACACACTATTTCATTAATTATATTCTTTAACCCGGCATAAAGGTTACGATCCCTATTACAATCAATATTGCATAATATAGAAATATGATAAAAATATTTTTCGGAGCTGTTTTTTACGCAAGATCTGAAGGTCATGACTGTCATTTCCAAATCATCTGTATCCAAAGGCATTACGATACTTACAAACCTTCTATCAGCAGATGAACAGTTTTTTCCTGCAACGATTTCTATTACCTCCAGTTTATCAGCAAAAGAAGTATTAACAGGCATTTTTATATATTTTTCATCAAAAAAGAACGGAATTGATTTCTTAACTTTAAAACCAAGTCTGAATTTGTAGTAAAAGAAAGCTCCTGTAATTCTTTCTGCAATAAAACCAAAAACTCTCGAACCATAAAAAGAATAATTTGAAAGATTCAATATACGTTTAAGATGGAACATTAAATTAAACAACAGTTCGCAATATTCAAAAAATATTTCTTTTTGAACAATAAACATATTGTAAAGAGAACTCTTTTCAAAAGGTAATGACAAATATTCCTTAAAAAAAGGATAGAAATCAGAATTATTTTTCTCAAAATAATCAATACATAAATCTAAATCATTCTTGTGACATTCACAGAACTGATCGTAAATTGAAATATCTTGTTTTTTGCCGCATAATCCTGCACAAATAATCTGATTTGTTCCTATAAAATCATCTATAGTCTCAGAATCAACATCAAAAATTCTTCTATAATGACATAACCCAACATAATCTGGAGAATCTATTTTTTCATAATTTTTCCAAACCCAGTATATTGCAGTTAACTCACAGAAAGAATAATTCAAGTCAGATATATTATCACCGGTATCATCTCCAATTGTATTTTGCAACAGCCATTGTTTTTCGCTGAAAGAGACCAAGCCTTGAGTGTATTTTTGTTCAAGCAATGCTCTTCCAGCATTAATTGGAAGATACAGAGGGTCATCAAAAATTCTAGAAGATTTGTGATAACATACGATAAGCTTGCACTTCTGAGATAACATATCAAACCCTCTAATCAATTTGTTGAAAAAGTTGAAGATACGATTTTAGTGATCATCTTACAAAAAACTCCGCTATACCTACCCTCATTTTTTCCGTACATAATGTAGTGGTACCACGGGTCTGAAGCAGAATCACAAACATCTTTGTATAGTTTCAGATAAATTTCTTTGTTAAATAAATTCAATCCAGGATTATGACCATTATCCTTATTTTCATATTTTCCGTGTAAAACAAAATGTTTCCATGGTTCCATTCCACCTTCTGCCACATCGGGATATTCAGCTAGATAGCCTTCTTTGAAAAACAGTTCTTGTGAAGGATTTAATCCGTTATTATTTGAATCTTTGCAACTAAAAAAATGCTTAATAACCTCTTCTTTGTTTTTATAAGAAATTTTGTTAATTACAGCATATCCGTCAATAAAAAGAAAATCTTTCGTCAGTGACAATCTTATATTCCAATAGATTCTTTCGCAAAAATTCATAAAAGCTAACACAAAGTAAGGATAAAACAAAGAATGACCTATTATAGC
>CACWIL010000249.1 GCA_902760905.1 uncultured bacterium | reverse complement strand
AAATCAAAAACTGTATACAAACTCACCGACAGCCTATTGAAATGCAAAGATTTTTCTATTACTTCTGCGGAGTAATTCACTTGCAATCAAAAAGTCTATTACACAAATCCCAAAAGCACTGATTAAGTGTAATAAATATAGGAGGTTTAATATATCAACAAAATTTGTGATGACTGATAATTGCAATAGATTGCTTTAGTAATTGTAAAAGGAGACATATTAAATGTCGAGTAAAAAAATACATATACTAGCACTAGAGGTTTTAGGACGTATAAAAGATTATATCGAATCCGAAGGCATGACACAAAGCTATATTTCACGGAAAATGGGTTTTCCACCTTCAAAAGTTTCTAAAATACTTAATCAAGAGCAAAATCTTAGCCTTGATTTTGTATTAGTCTTTCTTGAACAAATTTGTAAAGATGACGATATAGCTTATTACATTTTAACAGGCAAAAAACCCAGTACTCTGTTGATGAAAGAATTGTGTTCGATTGAGACAAAAAATGAGATTCAGAGTATTATAAATAAATTGAATAAATTATTGAAAATAAACTCGAAATATCAAAAATAGTATTTCTAAAATCGAAAAAGATTTTATTTTTTATTTCGGACTTATTGCATACCCTGGTCTATACTAGTATTAGTAAATTTACTAGCCGCTCTTGTTTGAGCATATTCAATCGGTGGTTGCAAACGCCGAGGCGAAAGGAGGATGTTCACTATGACAGTAGTCGGAATTGCGTATGCTTTAAATAAAAATAATGAGCGTGTTGCAACGCTGCACGTTACCGATAGCTTTGACGAGTACGACAAGAACGCCGAACTCGGTCGTAGCTGTCTCGGTCAAAAGGTCGATACAGTCTATGTCGGAACACTTGATATTTCCAATATCAAGGTTGGTACCGCGATTGATGTTGCTTATGATAAAGCTATACAGACCAAAAACGGTGTTTTTCAGCCGATAAAACGTATCGATGTTATAAAATAAAAAATCAAGGATAAAGCAGGGGCTTAACCGCCCCTGCCGAAAGGAGATATAATTATGTATTTGATTTTATTTTTATTATTGGCAGTAGCTGCTGTTTTCGGTGGATATTATCTTTTAGTCCACATTATACAGCTTTTCACAGGCTGCAACAAAAATGAAGCAGCCTTAAAAATTCAACGCTTTTTTAATGGAACGACACAAACAGATATTACTACAGATATGCAGTTAAAGGAAAAAATTTGGACGGCGGTAGAAAACATTATAGGTGAGGAAAGATTTAAGCAACTGGAAAAATACAGTAAAACTTTAATTAATTCGAAACCATTGCTTTACTTTGAAAAAAACAGTATTATTCCTTTCTTATCACTTTCCGTAGAATATAAAGACGATAATGAAAAGAAAAAAATAGAAAGCGCTGTTTGTAAGGCGTTCGAAAACCACTTGATGTTGTACAATTATCCGACCATAATTAATTATGAGTGGGGGGTTCGAAAAGATGATGGTATTCCTTTTCTAAAAATAGATTACGCTACCACCAAAGAGCAAGAAAACTCATTAAAAAAACTAATGAAAACTAATCGAATAATTAACCAAGATTTAATTGATGAAAGTGAGGATAAACTTTATGAATAAAAGTATTATGTTAGGGTATGATTATTTGTTTTGGCAACAGCAGAGAATACAAAGCGAAGTTTTAGCTCCGCTTAACGGTCACTATATTGTTGTCGGCGGTAGCGGTAGCGGAAAGAGTACGGCAGTGCTTTATTGGCTGTACAAGGCACGTCATTTTAAAACCAATCTTTACATAGCCGACTTTAAAGCAAGTAATGAGTTTAAAGGCATTACGCCTAATTTCGCTCAATTTGAAGATTGCTATGACCTGATAAAATCGTTTTATCGGGATTTTCAAGACACGCCGGAGGGCGGCGACGGTTCAATTAAGATTCTTTTAATTGACGAGATTGCAGGACTTTTGGCACATTTTGGAATGACGAAAGAAACTAAGGCGAAAGCCGATGAAATTCGTTCCATATTAAGTTCTGTGCTAATGCTTGGGCGTTCACGTAATTGTTTTATATGGCTGTCTATGCAACGATATTCCGCTAATATTTTTCCGAGTTCATCCGGCAGTGCAGATAACTTTCATGTCTGCGTTGGGCTTGGTCGCCTAACAGTTGACGGCAGAAAAGGTCTTTTTGCGGGTGAACATTTCGAAGGAGAGGAAACTCTCCAATTCGGACAAGCCCGAGGTATCGTTCTTATAGACGGTCAGCCGTTGCGGTCAATAATTCTGCCAAAAGCCAGTAAACGTAAATTATTAGCGTTACTAAAACAAAATTAGTCCGTCAAAGGGCAAGCCGTAGCGCAGCTGCGGCTGTCCTTTGACAGAAAGTCAGGGTCAGTATTACCCCTGACTTGTGTGACAAGTGAAAATATTGGGAAATCCGCTTATAATGCGGTTATTTCCGTCACAGCTATATCTGTGACAACAGGAAGGCAGGTGACAAAGATGGGCTTTTCGCCAAAAACACGAGGAAGATGTTGGATAGCTACAATCCACATCGCCAATATGCAGAAAGCAGAACTTACAAAAGAACAATACACAAATCCCAAATACTTAGCTGATTTCTTCATAAAGCTATGGCAGGACAGCGGAAAAGGTCGCACGGCAGGAATAGCGGTTTGTTTATCAAAGGATAATTGCTATCATGCCCATATGGCTCTGTACGGCAATACAACCACATTAAAGGCGGTATCCGATGTTCTGTTTCAAAGTCATGTAGAACCACAGTTAGGCGGTAAAGAACAGCTAA
>CACWIL010000248.1 GCA_902760905.1 uncultured bacterium | reverse complement strand
AGACAGAGTAAAAATGTGTGATAAAAAAAGGTCAGACATTTATTAAAGGAGAGGTTTTTATGAAAAAATCAGTTTTTAGCATTTCCATCGCAGCCTTGCTTACAATATGTTTTAGTTTGGTTTCCTGCCCAAGTCCAGAGCAGGGTAAACCTGATAATAACCCAACGCCATCCGAGCTCGACGATAAAGTAATCTGGCAAGCCCAAGATGCCAATGGTGAAGAATTTATTTCAATTTCAGATGATGTTTTTGAAAATGATTATGAAATAAAAAGTGATTTTGAAGGCAAGCTTCCAAGAATAGATTTTGGTGACGGGCTGGATTTAACAGGATATAAATATTTAAACATAGAATTTTATTGTCCTGAAGGTGATTATCATCTAGTTGGTTTTACGGGCCTTTCTTTTGACCCATATGAAAAGGTTTTAAGAACACGCGCCTCTGGTTCAAAAGAACCAAAGGTAATTCAAGGCCCCTTTGGTGTGAATCATGGAGAGTGGCCAAGTCCTGGAGAAGATGGAAAACCAAAGGTTCAGGCAAATGTGAGCAATAAACTGAACTATCTGTATGTTCTGGTTTATGATGAATTTGGTGGTAATGACTGGGCTCTTGTTCCCGGAGTAAGGGTTTATGTAAAGAAAGTAACAGCAACAAATAAAAAGTTTGAAAAAGACCCTGCAAAAGATTTTACTGTTTTTTCTGCTGTAGAAAACGATGGTCATAAAATTACGACCGTAAAAGAAGATATGGATGGTCTTGGAAATGTAATTCTTTTTGGTGTTGATGAACCAGGAGAAATGGAACTGGATGATTATAAATATCTGAATTTTGAACTTTATAGCCCTAATATTAATAATCACATGCTGCATATAACAGGCTGGAGCCAGACTTACAGAACCGGAGAAGAAAATGAAAATATAGTTCATATGAGTTCATACATCACTAACGAATCGCAGGTTTATCAGGTTCCGTTTAAGTCATCTGTTCACGATAAAATCTTGAGTCATCTTTGGTTTTATGTTCAGGATGTGGATTCTGAATCTGGCTGGATTGACAATATTGATATTTATGTAAAACGTATATGGGCTACAAATACGCAGATAAAAAGCAATATGTCAAAAGATTTGGATTTGTACATTTCTTCTACGGATGAAGGTGTTCATGTTGAAACAAAGGAAAATGACTCCGTCTGGATGCCTATGAACGAAGTATATTTGCAAGATTATAAATATATAAATGTCGAACTTTACGGTCAAGATGCAGAGAACAAGATAGCTGCTTTTGATGGTTGGAATGGGGATGTTTCTGTGATTTCATTGGAAGGTTTCCTAGACGGAAGCTCAAAGACTAACCCGAAAGTAATTCAGGCAAAAATAAAGGAAAATACACTTGGTGGATTTTGCATTTATGGTCGTGAAAATGGTTCAGATAATTGGGCAGAAGAAGGTGTTGATATTTACATAAAACGTATTTATGCAACTAATAATAAGATTTCAAGCGACACAGCAACAGACAGAATACTGTTTGCCCCTGAAGGAGAAAACGGTTTTAAAACAGTAACCCCTTCCGATAGGAATCTATATAGAAATATCTATTTAGGCACAAATGATTTAACCGGCTATAAATATTTGAATGTTGAGTTAGGCATTCCTAATAGGAACAAGAATTATTATTTTACAGTTGACGGTTGGGGAGACAATGAAAGAGTTGCAACTTCTACGGCCTCTTTACTGGATGATACGGTTGTTCTTCAATCTTTGTTTGGTACTAATAATGGAACCTGGAATGATTGGGTTGATAATAAAACTGTTGTAAAACAAAGTACATCTAATATTTTAGCAAATATCTGTATTTCCGTTAGAGAGGCAGAAGAAAATCAAAACCTTCCGAATGTTGAGTTCTATGTAAAACGTGTTTGGGCTACAAATACAAAACTTGAAAATGATATAACAAATGATAAGATTGTATATAAATCATCAGAAGCAGGTGGCTATAAATTTTCTTCAAAAGAAGACTGGGCTGGCTTTTGTAAATTTGGAAATAATCCTAAAGGCTATGATTTAACGGGCTATAAATATCTTAACATTGAATTATACAGTCCTAACAGTGGTGCAAATTCTGTAACAATAGATTGCTGGGGAGACGATGAAAGAGTTGCAAGCTTTAATTCTATTCTTACAAGTGAGCCTTTGATTTTGCAGAGTACGTTTGGAAAGAATTACAATGAAGCCAATGTATCTAATATTTTAGGTTTGATAAATTATGGTGCGCATTATTATGAACAAAAGGGAGGGAATCAAGGGTTTGACTGGACGCTGGTAAAGGATGTAGATATTTATATAAAACGCATCTGGGCTACAAACACAGAGTATGTGAATGATGGAACAAAGGATCGCAATGTGTTTGTTGCCGCCGAAGAAAACGGGTATAAAATGACTACCGAAACAGAGTGGCTAAACTTTAGTGTAGGTGCAAGAGATCTTACCGGCTATAAATATCTGAACATGGAGTTATACAGTCCTAACAGCGGAAATTATGACATAAAAATTGACGGCTGGTCTACAGAACGTGTTTCTGTGATTGACACAAAGCTTACTTCAACATCAAAAGTTGTTCAGGTACCATTTGGAGTAAACCGCGGAACTTGGGAAGGCGAAATTGACGGAGTATGGCAAAACGAAATACCTAGCACGACAAACGTTTTGTGGTCTTTTGCCCTTGGAGCACATTTAGGCGATAACTGGGATTTAAAGGATGGCATTGATATTTATATCAAACGCATCTGGGTTACAAATGCAGAACTGCAATAGGAGAAAACAAATGAAAAAAAATAGCTTT
>CACWIL010000247.1 GCA_902760905.1 uncultured bacterium | reverse complement strand
TTTATATAAATAAGCAAACGATATTCCGTATTGTCCCGGTCCGGATATTCTGGCTTTTAAATTGCCATCGGCATCTGTGACATCATAATAACCATTTTTTTTATTTACGATATTCTCTTCAGGGTTTAAGCCCAATGCTTTTAAAGACATATTAATTTGGTTATTTTTTCTTGTAGCATTTTCTATTGGCTGAAATTTTTTTAGCTTAAAGAAATCAATTAATTCATCTCTTGTTCTTAAAATTGTAGATTTACTGTTTTTAAGTATAGTTCTGGCTTCTTCATAAAGATCATCATCAAATCCGGATTTTGTACTTAAATCTGTATAAAATTCATACTTTGTACGGTGGTGAGATAATAATTCTGCAACATTTTTATCCGCCCCTTTTCTTGTTATGTATAAGATATCTCCTTCAGGAGTGAAATTTTTAAAAATTTGATGATGTGAACCTATTACTTTTAACATCTTTTTTTCAATATTGTTTTTGGTTGGTTGTTTTAGAAGAATTGCACCTCTAAAATTTATGCTGTTATCCATGTTGGTTAAATCCTTTCACTATATATAAAAAGTGTAAAAAATTTTTTTGCTATTCTTTTATAAAATATTATAATAAAAAACTCCCTTGTTTAACAAGGGAGTTTTAAGAAATTATACAAAATAATCATTATTCGTAGATGTAACCGTTAGTAAGGTCTATTCTCAAAGGTCCTAACAATCTGATATTAACTATCTGATCCGGTTTTGTAAGAACTTTGTTATTCTTGAATAGCTTTTTCCAGAATCCGTTAACTTCAGGATCAAGTGTTGCAACACCGTATAACATAACAGCCTGATCATTAGGAGTTACAAGAACTTCATTCTTAATAATGATTTCGCCGTTTTGCTTGAATGTTTTACCTCTTTGAACATATTTAATCTGACCTTTTAAATCACTTCCCTGTTCAACAAGCAGATAACCTTCTTTTGTAACAATGTTGCGAGGAACTTTAGCTGTATATATTTCAGCAACATTTGAGAATTGAGAACCAAGAACTGTTTCTAATTTTATTGGGAATATTGCACCTGCAGGAATAATACCTATAGAACCCTGAACTCTTACGTTTTCTAAAATGTAACCTTCAGCAGTTCTTTTTTGAAGATTCTCAGCTAATTTAGCATTTGGATTAAGCTTTGCTTCCTGCATCATTTTATAAAGTAATGCAGCAACTTCAGCTCTGTTCATAGGTCTGTTTGGTTCCATTTTGCCTTCACGGCCTGGTTCAATTACGTCTAAATCAAGTAACTGAGATTTTGCAGCAGCCATTAAGAACCATGCCGGTAATTGAGTGTAGTCTTCATAGCTTTTTTCAATAATACCCTGAGCTCTTTGTTCGCTTATGTTTGATGTAGTAAGAGCGTTAACTGCAATAGTAATAGCTTCAGCTCTTGTTACAGGGTCATAAGGTCTGAAATCAGTGCCTCTTCCGTTTGGAATAAGGTCAAAATAAACAGCTTTTTGAATAATGTTATAACCCCAAAAATCAGGTTCAATATCTGCGTAATCAATTGGTTGTGTTACTTTTGTATCTTCCTGTCCTAATGATTTAATTACCATAGAAGCAAATTCTGCTCTTGAAACAGGGATATCAGGTTTGTATGTTCCGTCAGGATAACCGACTAAAACACCAATTTCTGTTAAAAACTTAATTGACTGATAGCACCAGTGGCTTTCATCCATATCGGTATAAAAAGCATTCGCAGGAGCGTTAAACACACACAGCAAGCTAAAAACTATTAGTCCTTGCAATAATTTTTTGAACATTAATGTCCTCCTTTTCCTAGGGTAAATGAGCATTTGTTGGGATTGCCATTGTATTTGCCACTACTTACCCGTCTTTTCATATTTCCTTTAAGTTTATAATATATTAAATATTATAATTATGCAATTTGACAATAATTTCTTTTAACAATTCTACATATAACCCAGCAAAGACTTTATAATATAAAAAATATTGATATATTTTAATTTTCATCCAGGTATGTTCTGTAATTATTTATGCAATCAATATTTCTGAGTTTTTTTATTGCTGCGGATTCAAGCTGCCTGATTCTTTCTTTTGAAAAACCAAGAGTATTTCCTACTTGTTCAAGAGTTTTTGGTTCTTCTTCGTTTAGTCCGAATCTGTATTTAATGATTTCTTGTTCACGTTTATCTAAATTGTGTAATAGATTAGTTACATCATTTTGTTTCAGTATATTTTGTGTATTGTTTTCAGGTGTGCAGTATGAAGTATCTGCAACATAATCCTGTATACATAAGTCATCAGTTACCATTGTTTCGAGGCTGACGGGTTCTGTTTTTAAAGTTGCTCTGACTTCGTCAATTCTTTTTTTGCTGAGTCCTGAAAGTTTTGACAGTATAGCATCATTATTTGAATCTAAATTCTCGTCGCATTCTGCTATCGAACAGGCTTTTTTGTACTTTCTGATTTTTTCCTGCATATGAACAGGAATTCGTATTGTTTTAGACTGATTTGAGATTGCTCTTATGATAGTTTGTTTTATCCACCACGTTGCATAAGTTGAAAATTTAAAGTTCTTTTTGTAATCAAATTTTTCGGCTGCTTTAATAAGTCCCAAAGAGCCCTCTTGTACTAAATCCATGAATAATACTCCCTGACCTATATATTTTTTTGCAATACTTACTACAAGTCTCAGGTTTGCCTGTACAAGTTCTTTCATTGCAGTTTCTTTTTCTTTGCAATTTCCTTCCTGAATTTTTTTTCCAAGTTCGCATTCAGCTTCTTTTGTTAATATTTTTTTTCGTCCGATTTCTTTCAGATACATTTGAAGGATATCGTCATTGTTTACAATTGTGCTAAA
>CACWIL010000246.1 GCA_902760905.1 uncultured bacterium | reverse complement strand
TTCTGAATGTTTACAGAAATTTATTTTTGAAATAAAATCAGAGGCCAGATCATCAGATAACAAACCTACCTTATCCAAATATTTTTTCCTTAAAAAAAGCAAATTCTGAAGCTTTGAGACAAAAAGCTTCAACAGCTGATTTTCTAAGGTGTCAGTTGAAAAGCGTCGTTTTACAGCTATCATATAAGGCTGATTTGCTAACTTTTCCTTTACCGTTTTTCCTGGTCTTCTCGCTAGTATCTGTAAGGATTTACCATCTGTTTCTCTAACAGAATATAGTGGCATACTTTCATGATTTCTGAGAATTTTTTCTCTCAGATTTTTCAGCAAATAATCTAATTCCTTCGAGGTAAATTCAACAAGGTGATAAACATTGTCTTTTATAACCTTATCTGTAGAATTTGAGTATTCAGAAATTCTCATTAAAAGGCTGTCTACATCAGAAAAAATCGGTTTATCTGAAAAAGGATCAAACTTTAAAACAGAATTTATCCAGCTAAGTAATTTTATGATAATTGTAGCTTCCTCTTTTAGCGGACTGTTTTCCTGCAATGATTTATACAGACCTTCTACAGAAGTAACATCTTTAAATGTCAGTTTCCTATTTTCTGTATTTTCAGAAATATTGTTCATTTGTAGCCCCTATAATCCGTTAGCCTCTATAAAAACTACTTGTCAGACCTTTCTGATTCCAAAATATAATTAGCACTGTTCCAGATAAACTGACCGAAAGGATTTTCACAGGCAAGATTAAAATCGGCAACTATTGAGAAAGGACTGCCGTATATACCCTCCGAAAGAATTGTTTTAATTTTATCCAGACAGTACATCTTAGACGCACCACTAGTTTCAATACCTCGTAACTTAGGCATAACCTTTTGAACCAAAGCATCTTCAAAAGCTACTTTCAATTCTCTCTTCAGACTAGCCTCGTCAACACCGTTTCTATCCTTAAAATCCTTACCATGTAAAGCCACACAGACCGTAGGATAATTATTCATATAATACTCTATAGACTGCCATACACGATGACCCAACGCACGACCAACTGTTGCTAAAGAATCATTTATTTTTTCCACAATTGTCTTAAACGGAGAAATTTCCTCCTCACTTAGTATCAATGATTTATTAATCCACGAGTCCCAACCTTTTTCTGTAGCTAACCAACTAAGAGATGGTAATGATTTTAAGTCTTTTCTACTTTTCAATTCTTTAGGTCTCGGGAAGAATAAAACATTACCTCTATCCAAAACCTTATCAGACAATGATTTTGTGGTTTCATCCTGATTCATTGTTCCTACCCACATAACATTTCTTGTAAGTTCAAGCTGATAAGGAGTTATACCTGCCCCAAGTTTTACATCGACACAAGGCAGATTTTCAGTTTTACCCCTTCGAGTTTCCAATTTACTTAAGAAATCAGCAAAATACAGCTCAACATGTGCTAAATTCATTTCATCAAGTAAAACCATATTCATGGTATCTCTTAAGCCTTCAGGATAATCAACGGTATGATTAGTGGCTGCCTGAGCCAGGAATCTCAGCATAGGCTGAGCATCAAACTTGTTATCTATTGAGTTAAAGTAACCTAACATTGCTTCCTGACTGTCCCAGTTTGGCTGAACAGCTACAGGTAAAAACTGTATTCCACCAAACAAAGAATAAAAACGAGGAAGTTCTGATTTACCTGTACCACTTACCCCTGCAAGAACAGTAATTGGAGACCATTCAGATATTTTTAAACATGTGTGAAACGCATATACCAATCGACGAGGAAATGAAAGCCCATAAGTAGAAGAACCTTTAATAATATTCTCTAAGAACTTAATTTCAACATCACGCTTATCTTTCGGAAATTCGACTTTTTGCAAACTGGATACACCAGTAAAAAGAGGAATGGCTATATCCTTTATTCTGGCATCACGATCTTTTGCATTTCCATATGCAGCCGTTAATCTTTCAATATTAACCTCCAAAGACTTGCAGTAATTGTCTACGGCTTCTTTTCCTCTAACGAGAATCTCGTTCTCTTTTTTTAGTAAATCAAACTGACATTGAAGTTCATTATTCCCTTTGCTTGATTCAAGAACACGATATTGGGCGTTTGCCTTATCAAGTTCATAATTTAATCGTGATATTTCCTCTTTCAATGAATTGATAGTTTTTGCAGATTCATCACTATCTTTCTTAATCAGCGCAGCTCTTAAGTCTCGAATATTCTGTTCCTGATTTTGTAATTTAGCCAACACTACCAAAGGATCTTCACCATTTAATTTCTGCTTAACATCAGCAAGCAGATTAAGTTCCTGACAACTTGACTGAATTTCACTACGTAACCTAGATATTTCATCATTCAACATTTTCTCTTTCTGGTTGAATGATCTTTCTCTCTCACTAACCAGTTCTTGAACTTTTGACTCAATTTCACTTTCCTTTACAGCAAGAATCTCCATTTCATGTTTCAAACGTTCATCTTTGAATTGATAATCAAGTATCTTTTTTTCAAGATCATTTTTCAGTACTGAATACTCACTAATTTTTTGTTCAAGTTCCTTCTTTTTATCACTTAAAATCAAATCAGCCTGCTTGTTTTTTTCATCAATTGTTTTTTGAATTTCTTGCGTTAAGGCTGATAGTCTCTGATTTCTCTCTTTCTCAACAAACTGCTCCATTTCCGCAGTTTTTTTAGATCTTAAATCAGCAAGTTCATTTTCTGTCTGCATTTTCCGTTCTTGATATTTCTGTTCATATTCAGAATTTCTAACACTAAACTGCTGTTCCAAATTATTTTCCTTGGTAGAAATCTCAAACTCACGTTTAGTTAACTCTGACTTCATTTTCTGATTATCAGAAATAAGCTGCTGAACCTCCGTCT
>CACWIL010000245.1 GCA_902760905.1 uncultured bacterium | reverse complement strand
GAGATCAGCTTCACCTGACTTTACGTTCATTTTCAGTTGAACGATATACTTACCGTCAAGTAAAGACTGACCCTCGATATTTGGAACATTTGATGTAAAGTTAGCTATATTCAGCCTTGTTTTATTCTGATTGCTATTAAGTTTAGTTTCCATTTGTCTGATCCGGTACGAAATAATCCATTGCCATTTTACAGTAATATATCTCGTAATATCACTGTAAAATAAAGTATAAATTACCTTTTCCCAAAGTATGCTTCAAATCTATCTCTAGTCTTTATCCTTGTTGTCATCAAGAATACAATCTTTCAGAAATCTTCTTCCAATGTTAATTGCTGCATTTACATCAGCGTGTTGTTCTTTGTTATGACAAGGACAATTTTTGAAAACACAGAAATAACGGCTCTGCGTTGTATCTTTAGACATCAAACTGCGGGGAGCTCTTCTCATATTCTTTTTAATGATTTTTTGAAGTTCATCAGCACTTAATTCCGCTTTTTGTACGCTAACGGTCCACGGAGCGCGTTCATTGATAGAAGCATATGTTCTTTCCCTGTTTCCCTTCTTTGCAAGGTTTTTAACAAGGGTTAGTCTGTCCGGTTTTCGGTACAGCTTGATAACCTCTCCGCCAATGGTAACTTCCCCATCCTGATTTATCTGATATTTTTTCACTTTTCCTGTACTGTCATCATTCTTTAGAAGTTCCAGTGCATTTCTACCGCACACATGACATATGCAGCTGGTCATATATGCACTGACACTGGCACCTGGATAAATTTTAAGCTCTTCATAGTTTTTTCCATTGATATTTTTGACGTTATTTTTATTATTGCTTTGATTTGGATTACTAATTCTTAAGATAGGGGTATTCCAAGAATTTCCCTGATACCACCAGCTTCGTCTTTGATCATTCTGCATATCTACTTTTGAAGCCAAAAATTTCGAATTAACAGCCTTATAAACCAACATTAACTGTTTGGAACCACTTTCAAGATTACCTACCTGTTTTTCTAAAATTGGAAAAGCGTTATATTTTTTCATCAAAGCAACAATCAAGCCGCAAATATCTCCTGTTACATTCTCTCTTAACGTAAACATGGTAGAATCAAATTTCTGATTAAAATTCTGAATTCTTTGTTTCTTACCCCTGTATTTTTTAACACTGTGAATCAAACGTCTGATTGAAGGAATAGGAATCAATCCTGTTGCAATAGGCTCCGCCCGTTCATTCCCGCAGTCAGATAATTTGAAAACTGCATACGCAAATCCAGCCTCACCTTGATCAATTGATACAATATTTTTAAATGGGAAAGATTCTGTATTAACTTTTTTTAAACTTCTTGTTATAGGGATAGCCAAAGACATAACATAATCATCAGGTATAATTTCTATTTTACCATCTGACATTTGTTGTCTTACCGGTTCATCTGCAAGCAGAGTCATATCTCCCAGAGACGATTCTTTATTCATCATTATTTCGTCAATCTGATTAAAGTAGGTAGAAGGACCGGATAATCTCGCAAGTGAATCTCTTGCTACACTGTCTGCCGTAAATTTTGCGTTATCCTTTTTAAGTTTTAGGACCTTACACCTTTCTACGTTATTTGCTCCAAAAGGAAGTTTGAACATCCAGTCATGCGGAAGCTGCTTGAGCAGAGGGAGAATACGATTTTTTTCATTATTATCCTTACTCTTTATGATTTTATATACAGATTCAAAAGTTTTGACCACGTCAACATCATATTCTTCATTGACAATGAGTATCTGTTTATCTTTGTATTCATTCCATAAATCTGACTTAAAATATGCAGCCGGTATTTTCCATGTTGTTTCTTTCGGGCAGTAGATCAAAGAATTATTGCCTATCCACGAAAATTTTGTTCTAAGATAAAAACTATTCCTTGATAACCTTATACTTAACCCTGATAGTAAACTCTTATATACGGTGAAAATAGAATTAAGCTCGCTTGATGTTATCTGTTCTTTTTCTAACCTATACTTAAGGGTTGGAGAAACACTTTCCTGATATGTTGAATCATCTAATTTTGGTTGTGCAATTTTAGTTGGTATATGCTGTTCTTTGCTGATCCCGCTGATATTTATTGAAAACCACAAAGCCCGGAACTCGACCAGACTTCGCATAGAGAACGGATCATTAACAATTGCAGGATCAGATTCGCACTGTTCAAGTAATGTGCCTACAGTATTAATTACTTCGTATCTTTTTTCCAAAAGATTGGCAGATAAGTTATAAGGAGAATTGTCTTTCTTGGATGACGGATGTTTAAAAATAAATCCTTTCTGATTAATAAAATACCTGTTAAAGTCTTTTGAAGAATCAAATATATTCTGCTCTTTAAACCAGTTTTTTATTTTTTCGCATACCAGATCATTACCTTGTCTGGCGAAACGTCCAAGTTTATTCAAGACAGATCTGAAAGCGAGTTCATCAGCAGACTGCAAATTATTTTTTTTACTCTTTTTCAGTAGTTCATCATATTTGAATCTTGACTCAAAAATATCGATAGTTCCATTTCCGGCATCAATCCATTCCATTACTTCCGTAAAGTGCTTCTTTTGATTTTCTGATATTTCGAGAAATTTTTGCTCTATTCCGCTAATTTCTTTCGAAGCATCAGGTACTCCTCCGCTCAATTTATTCAGTTTTGGAATTTTCTTTAAATTGTTCTTCCATATATCCCACTTTTCATTTTTTTCTATTTTTTTCTTTAATTCAGAGAATATACTATTGGCTTCATTAGATGACTGTTCCAAAGAATTGTCTATCTGTTGCACAAAAGAATGTAGAGAATTAACGATTTCAGAAAAATCTTTCACGGTGCTGATGTCATCTCTGCAAATTTGATTATTTCCCTTACCAAGAAGAGCGT